>JADGFH010000292.1 GCA_016743925.1 Labilibaculum sp. | reverse complement strand
GAAACTCCTACCATTATTCTGTCACCATCTTCTATTAAGTCAAAATCACTGATGGCTTTCCCCATTCGTTTAGCAATTTTACGTAGAAAATATTCATCCTTCTTTTCTTGCTCCCTTTTAGACATTTTCACTGTATCCATTTTCCCTTTCTTTAAAATGCCAAAAATAGAAGATTCTTCTCTCACTCACGATTTTTCTAACAATTTAAAATCAGTTAGAATAGTCTCATACAATAATTAATGCTCTAACAAGAAATTATAGTGAATTTTGACTGCGAGTATGCTAAAAAGTATTTATTAAATGCATGATGCGCTTACTGAGTGATATAGCTCGAAATTGTAAACATATTTAGCGAAATGAGAAAAAAGACAGGCCTAAAATGCTTGCTTTATATGAAAAAATGCTTTGTTTTGTAGCGTTAAATTTAAAATCAGTATCATGATAAGAAAATATGTGCGTTTGATAATTGCAGGAATTCTATTTTTAGGATCCATCCTTCTTTTTGTTCAAACCATAATTGGCTATGGAGTATTAGCAGTTCTGGTTTCTGGAATTTTTGTTTTATTTCATTTCAAAAATGAAAAGAATCTAATTGCAT
Organism: Labilibaculum sp.; assembly: GCA_016743925.1. Taxonomy (GTDB): domain Bacteria; phylum Bacteroidota; class Bacteroidia; order Bacteroidales; family Marinifilaceae; genus Labilibaculum. The sequence goes on along the minus strand of JADGFH010000292.1, from coordinate 6,541 downwards.
TTTACTTTGTGAGGAAAAATAAGTTTGCAAAAGCGGAAGGCATACTATCTAAAATAAAGTATCCTGAAAAACTGATAAAAGGGCAAGAAGCTTACTTCTACTATCTTTCAGGATTAGTTGATGCACAGAGTAACAGAACTTCTAAAGGGGAGAAAAATTTTAAAAAGGCACTAGAGATTGGACTTCGAGTAACAACCGATCAGGCTGTAGCAAGATTGAATTTATCAGGGATGTGTCTTTCGAAGCGTAACAAGAAATTGGCTAAATACCATTTGCAAGAGTGTAAGAAGCTTGATAAGCATAAAGCTTTAACCGCTCAAATTAGAGAAATCGAAGGAATGATGAAGCGTATTTAATTTTTCTTTAAATAATTAAAGGAAGTTTATAATAAAAAGAAAGACCTGATCAGTTTTAATATTGATCAGATCTTTTTTTATTTAGTACAAAAGCTATTATTTATTCATACTGTTGATGTTCTGAAGTCTTAAAAGATTTTTGTAAATCATCCTGAAGTTTAGAAATTTCACTGATTATTTGTTTTAAGGTATGCTTATCAAGATCTGTCAAATTCTTAAGCAATATTGTATTATCAGGTAAATCGTTATCTAAAAGTAAATCAACCTGCCATTTGATACGTAGGTGCATTAAGAAATTGTACATTTTTTCGATTTCTTCACCCATTTTCTCTGATACAACTCCAAGTGCCATTAGCTTATTGAGGCGTAATAGACTATTCGTTTCTTGTACCGAATGATAGAGGGCATTTATTCTTAAATAGCCAACGATTGGTAATAAGAATTTTTTTAAGTCAACTTGTTTCTTTTCAAAAACCGGTTTTCTTTTGATAATTGGTTTAGCCAGTTGATTAAAAAAAGTAAGATTGTCTTTCGAAATAGTGTATGCATGATCAAATAACTGATTGACAAGAGTATTGCTGCCGTAGACTAATCGTAAATCGAAGAAAATAGAGCTGTCTAAAACATTAGGAGTATCTGGATTGTTAATCCAATTGGTAAAATAATCTTGCCAAATATTTAGAGAGTTGCACCACTCCGGATTTCCTGCCATCAAATCTCCTTTGCATCTTGAATAACCAATCTCATGAAGGTTTTCATTTACAATTTCCGATAAACGTAGAAAGTAATCCTTATTCGTATCATTTTGATCTTTAAAAATAACTGCATTATCTTGATCTGTCTTAAGCGTTTGTTCTCCGCGACCTTCACTTCCCATAGCAACAAATGCGAAATCACAAGGAGCTTCTCCAACTTCTTTCAATGCTAATTCAATTACTCTAATGTTTATTGCATCGGCTATAGAGGTAATAATTCTTGATATGCTGTTAATATTATCAGTACTTGTAAAAACGGCTTGTATTACGATTGGAACCGTATTGTAGATCCGCTTTAAATCTTTAATCACATAACATTCATTAATTTCTTGAATAAGGTATGTAAGAGAATTACGTTGCATTTCAAGACATTGCTGATGATTTATATTACCAATTATTTGCTTGTAATTATTCTCAACTAGTAAATGTGAGATATTCTCTTGTTTAAATAGTAAAAGTGCTTCGTATAAAAGTGCATCTTGGTTAATCTTTTTTACAGGAGAGGTCATAACATTGTAAATAGGCATGTTCTCAGCTTCTTCAATAGCAAGAACTCTGCTCCTTAAATCTGTATCCGTAACAACACCAACTATATCTTCATTTTCCGTAACACAAATTAATTTAGATCGTTTGTCTGTCATTATTTTGGCCGCATCTCTTACTTTATCGGTTAGGCGACAGTTTACATTCTTATTTACAAGATTAAGAACTGGTTGATTCATTAATTGTAAGGAAAGCTGAATGTCATCGGAGAGTTTTTGAGCATCTAAGCGCAAGCGTTTCTGTTCTGTTACGTTTCTAACTACTAGAATATAACCGATTTCTCCTGAATGTGTAATTTGGCTGAGAGAAACGACTACATTTTGCAAGCCAGCTTTAGCTTCGATAAGTTTGGTTTCAAACGTAGAGGTGCTTTTAGGATTATCTATTTTAGAAACTAAATTATTCCAGCTTATTTCAAATAAATTTGAAAAGTTTAAGCCTATGATTTCATTCTCTTCGTTGTTTAAAAGGCTTATAAATCGATAGTTTGCAAATATTACTTTCTCGTTTACCAACATCAAAGTTCCTTCAGTTGAAGCATCAACCAGACTCTTGTACTTTTGGATAGATAATTTTAATCTTACTTCTGCCTTAATTCGTTTTTCTTCTATTGTTTTGCTTTGTCGAAGTACATAGAACAATATCATAACAATGAATAGAACGATAACAAAAGACACTTGCAATAAGTGTTTTTTTAATTGCTTTATTTCTAATGCGACATCTTGTAAATAAATACCCGTTCCAATAACCCAATTCCATTCTTGAAACCCTTTCACATAAGATAGTTTAGGAACAATTTTAGAAGCATCATCTTTCCACTGCCAGTAATATTCTATGTTTCCTTCTCCCTTCTCATTTACCAATTGGGCAGCATCAACAAATAATTTATTCTCATGATTATCTGAGAAATTAGACAAGTCGATACCATTTAAATCAGTTCGATAGGGATGCATAATCATTTTAGGGCTCGTTGTAATTATCCAAAAATAATCTTTTTGCTCATTGCCATATCTCATTTTCCCTACCTGCTTAGCTGCTTTTTCCTGTGCATCTGAAAGGGATAATGTTCCTTTTTGGTACTCATCATTATATTCTGCCAGAACACTCCAGGCGGTATTGGTAAGCTCCAAAATCATTTCTTTTTTACGATCCATTATACTTCGCTCAAATGAAGGTATAATGATTACATAAAAAGAAACAATAAACATGGTGATGGCCAATATTGTTGGTAAAACAATACTGAAAATGAACTTACTTGCTTTTTGATCCATTGTTCTTCAGTCTTACTATTAAATGATTGATATGATGTTAAGAGTACATGAATGGTAAATATAGCAAAACTTATGCTTGAGTAATAATTATGCTATTTATGAATTGAATTTGTTATGTAGTAGGATATAGGTAGATGGTACGACTAAGTAGAGAATCTCATACTTAGAAAGATTAAAGATTGTAAAAAGTTCGACAGATACTAAGTGTTCAGATTAGAGAAATTGAAGAAGTGATGAATTGGATTTAGATTTTTTTATAAAGGCAACTAAAAACTGCCACATAACTTTTTAGGTGGCAGTTTAATTGAATACGTAAATTAATATTAGTGATTAATAGGAAGTAGTACGCTAATTTTTGTGCCAACGCCAATATTGCTATCAACCATAACTTTGCCATTGTGTTTCTGTACAAAATCATGAACTAGTAGTAAACCTAGTCCAGTACCAGGTTCTTCATTGGTACCTTTTATAGATATATTTTTGTCGATGTTAAACAAATTATCCTTTGTTGCTTGGTTCATTCCAATACCATTATCGGTAATATCTATTTGCACGTAATTATTATTGAAACTTGTTTTTATCGAAATGTGACCTCCGTTTGGAGTGAATTTTATGGCATTTGAAATTAAATTTCTAGCAATAGTTCTAAGCATGTTAATATCAACATTGATTTCTGGATTTTCAGAAATTTCATTTTCTAAATGAATATTTTTGGCATTGGCCATTCCAGACATAAGCTCTACAACTATACTAAGCTCTGAGCAAACCTTTACTTTTTTTGGTAAAAATTGAATTGATCCAGTTTGTGAGCGCGACCACTCTAATAAGTTTAGTAATAAATCATAAGCATTTTTTATTGAAGGATTTAGTAGGTCAATCATCTCTTTTATCCCATCCATATCGTTATCTTCAACACTTTCATCGAGCAGTTTACCTGCGTTAAGCATGACATTAAACGGATTAATTAAATCATGAGCAATTATTGAAAAAAATCTATCTTTTGTAGCATTTAAAGCCTTCAATTCAATTTGTTTCTTTTTTAATTCTTCCTCAAAACGAATTCTGTCGGTTATGTCTAGCATTACACCAATTAATCCTTCAATTTTATTCTCTGGGTTTTTATATGGAGCTTTGTAGTAGGTGAAATTTCGAATATTATCTTTATCCTTTCCAAAAACAAATTCGTATTGTTGATTTTTACCTTGAAAAACTTCTTTATCTTTTTCAAAATATACTTTTGCAAGTTCATCAGGGAAAAGTTCACGAACATCTTTTCCAATTATATCTTCTTTGTTTTGATCTAGTAATTTAAAAAAGGCTTTGTTTCCTCCTAAATACTGACCTAATGTATTTTTATAAAAAACTGGCGATGGTATGCTTTCGAGCAAAGTATCAAGGAAATTTCTATTTTTAACCAATTCAGTTTCACTTTCCTTGAGAGCTTTTACGTTCAGTAAGTGTCGATTTAAAAGAGAGTTAACTTTTTTTGAAATGTTTTTGAACTCAACTATTTTAAAATCTGTTATCTTATCGGATTTCTTTTCCAATACAGCATCTTCAATTTGATTAAAAAATAGGTTAAAATCCAATTTGAATTTTTCAGCTGTCTTTCTTAGTTGATATAGAATGAGAATAACAAAGGGTATCGAAAGAAGTAAGGTGATAATAATTCGAATCCATGAAATTTTATAAAAAGATTTCATTTTTTGTAATTCCAAGCTATCAATCTTTTCCAAACTAGAGGATGCTCCAATCATCCAACTCCACTTATCAAAACTATCTATATAGGCTAACTTTGGCATATAAGCGGTATCATTAATAGGCCAGTTATAATGCAGGTAATCTGGACTTAGGGATTTTGCGATTCTAATTTCTTCCTTGAAAATTTTCAATCCATTATCATCCGAAATGTCATTGATATTTACACCAGCTTTATATTTAATTGAATTAATAATTATTGAAGTCCCATCATAATGATTAATAAATAAGTTCCAATCTTCAGCAGAATAGGAATTTTTCAGATAGTCAAGAGCTTCGTTTTGTGTTTCAATTGCATGATCATCAGAATATTCACCACAGCCTATAATCCAATTGTATGGTTTAAAACGTTTAATAAAAGCGGTTTTTTTATATAGGGTAGAATCATTAGTCCATGGCTTAGGCCATTCGTAGCTAAAGAAATTTTCATCTTTCCCTTTAAGCTTGTTAATTTGCCTTTTTATCAGGTATTTAAATATGGAGTCAGAAACTCCAGGAACCATATTTTTACCTGGCTTATGATTAAAGGCATGCATTTGAATCTGGCCTTCAATATCAATTAAATAAATGTAGCCTCTGCCATTAAAATATCTTACTTCACTGAGGGTTTTTCTTATTAATTCTTTAATTTCTTTTTCTGTCCTGCTATCCTTATTGTTTTCATAAATAATTTGAGCTTGACTAATGGCATTATTTACTGCATTGCGTAATTTATTATTCATCATTTTATCTGATGATGTCTCAACATATTCCAGATAAGACTTTACGTTTTTTACAGCTATTTTCAGAAATATTCGTTTTTCATCTTCAATGAGCTGCTTTTTATGCTTATAATCGTTTAGAAACTGATAGTATTCTGAAATGATTATAGTAGACATTAAACCTGTGAATATTGCAATGGAAACAATTAGAATCGACTTTCTTAATATCGTATTTATACTTTTTGAATTCATGCACGGAAAGAGTTAATAAGTCTTGCTTTCTTAAAAAGATTAAAACTATTATATTCTATAATATAGGGAGAAGTTGCATTTATTCAAAGAAGAAGTATATCTATATTTTTCACAAACTATAGAAAGCTCAATTATGAATTTTGAAGTAGATTTAAGTTTAAATTATTTTTTTAAATTTAGTGATTATTATTGAGGTGAAACGAGGAGAAATTCCTCGTTTGTGATAGCGATTCTATCATGTCAAATAAATGAAATTTTCAGAAGGTAACTTTCGATAATGAAAAGTCGAAAATAAGTACCGAACCTCCTGGTATGGATCCATAAGCTGTACGGCCATAAGCCAAATACGAGGGGATGATTAAAATTCCTTCTCCTCCTTCTCTAAAAAGGGAAATTCCTTCTTTCCAGCCTTCAAGAACATCCGACATATTAATCTCTAAGTTTTCACTTTTATCGAAAACAGTTCCATTAATTAAATATCCAATGTAGCTAATTGTAATATTCGAATTGTAGGTAGCTTGTGTGCCTGTTCCTTCAGTTACAATATGATAATATAATCCTGATTTAGTTCTTTTAGCGTTTATATTATCCTTAGCAAGATAAAATTTGATTTGTGATTCGTTGAGTTGTTTGAAATTAGCTTTTGTCATGTTTGAAATATAGTTGTTGTGTTATTTTTTTGCTTTAGGATATTAGAACAAAAGTACGAAAATATCACCTTTTAGAATCAATGAATCAGGAAGAAAGTGAGTAAGTTCTTTGTCTAAAGTAAAATGTTGAAATCTTCAAATGTTAAGGAGTAATTGTTTCTGGTTTGAAGAGGAATTGTTGAGCAATCTCAGAAAAAAAACAATGAAAGAAATGTTCAAAATTGCTAGTCCGAAATAATATAAAATGAGATAATT
>JADGFH010001073.1 GCA_016743925.1 Labilibaculum sp. | reverse complement strand
CTATTCATTTTTGCAGTCTCTGCTGTTGCTTTAATTTCCCTTTCTCTTGCCTGGAATCGAAGCGAAAATTTAACAATAAAGAAAGTGAATGACACTTAATGCTGAGTATAAGAAGCGTTGAGAGGTACGAACAATGATTTTTATACATTGTTAACTACTGATAAAAAGGGCGTGGCTGAGGCACGAAGACAAATTACACAATAATATTAATTTTAAATAAAACACAAATGAAAAAAGTAACGAAAAAACTGCAAGAATTTATTGACTCAATCTCTAACGTGGTAGATACTACTAAAGAAGGTTTGGAAGATGTTCCACAATCATACGTTTCAAAAATTGATGGTTCTTATCTAACTTTTGTAGGATTAGAAAATGATTTGAATTACCTATTAAAAAATGGTATTACTGAACAAATACAAAATTGGAATAATGAAAAAGGTAATTCATCTAATATTGGCTTTAACCCAACTGAAAAAAAATGGTACGGATGGTCTCATAGAGCAATATTTGGATTTGGTATTGGTAGTGAATGTAAAAAAGGAATGTGTGGCTTTAAAGCAGGTACTAAATCAGATTTTTCAGAACAACAATTAAGATGGTACGGAGATACCGATATGGACGAAACTTACAAAATAAATGCTACGGTAAAAGAAATTACAAAGGATGGTGTTGAAGGTGTTTTAGTTGAGTACGATTATAATGATAAAGTACCAAACGAAGCAACAAGAGGAACGCATAGAGAAGAGTTTGAACCTTACCCTAAAACTTTTGGAAAAGGTGAATGGACTGCTAAAACTTTAGAAGAAGCAAAAGTAATGGCTATTGATTTTGCAAAAGGTGTATCGTAAAATATTAAAGGCGACTTGCCGACCGAGTGAGTCGCCCTTTTTATTTGTAGTTAACGTTTATGTATAAGAATAGTTGCGGGTTTGTATGCGAGGATTTTCCGAAGGAAAATCAGATGTTACAAACACGCAACGACCTTTGTTTAAACACTAAACCGCAATTATTTTTATACGGTGTTGTGCTTAGTTTTTCTTTTTTGCTATTGTTTTCTCTTCTCCTGTATTAACAATTTCATTAAACATTATTTCTCTTTCGTGTCGACTTATGTACCAATCTTTAATCAGAATTTCTATCAGTCTAATTAGTGCGTGAGCTTCTTTCGGCTCAACATCAATAATTAGATTAATATCTTTTTCCATATGAGCTCCAATATTCCCGATTTTTCTTGTGGCATCTATTGATTTCCAAGTTAAAATATCAACTTTTTCTTTTACACCTTCTATTTCCTTAAATAACGATGAGCTTTTTACTTTCCAAAAATCTCTTATCATTCCTTGTAAACATCTTCTTGAAAGTGTAGCAGAAGCTTTCGGGCTTTGGTCGATTATAGAGCAAGCCTCTTCATAATCCTGAATTATTGGTTTAGGAATATAGTCAGGGAATACCTTTGCAAATGAATTCGGAACTATTCTTAAATGCTTAATTTCTTTTTGGTCGTAATGTCTCCATTGACCATTTCTACCTTCATAAACACTGTCAAATAATACTGAGCCAAGTGTGTATTTATTACATTCAGAATTGGGACAAACTATGTAATAAGAAGATAAAACTTTTGAGCCATCTGCATTTTCTATCGTTAAACCAAAAGTACTTTCTGCGTAATTAGTACTTGTTATTGTTGTATGATGATTACAATGTGGACATTGCCATTTAAATGGTTCCATAGTTTATATTTGTTGGCTAATGAGTTGTTTTTCAAATTAAGCACAACGGCAGTCTGTCTAAAAAGTCATAGATCTGCCAAATTTGAGATCTAAATATAGCTGTTTTAAGGATACATAAAAAATGACAGACTATTTATTAA
>JADGFH010000291.1 GCA_016743925.1 Labilibaculum sp. | reverse complement strand
GAACTAATAGAACAATCTAGTTCAATACAAATCCCGATTTACTTACGTAGATCGGGATTCTTTTTTATTAACAATTGTTTTTTACTGATTAATTCTTAAATTTATTTTAAAATAAACGGAACCAAATATTACTCCAAAAATCGAATATGAAATCCAATATTGAACTTAGCGAGAATCCATTATCTAAAATCATCTTCACATCACCCCAAGCTTCAAGATTTTCCAGAATCGTACTTCAATTCTTTACTATTTTCTTCTTTGTTTTGCCAATCCTCTCAACTTTTGGAGCAATGCTGTTGATTGGTGAATTATCCTTTGGATTCGTTATCTTTTATATCATGTTTGGATTATCTGGGTACTATTTTCTACGCTTATTTTTATGGAACAAATACGGAAAAGAATTGATCTTTTTAGAGAAAGAAAAAATAATATATGAAGCTGATTACAAATTATTCAAAGACAATAAAACTGAAATCAACACTAACACTCTCATCATTGAAATAAAGCAGTGTAATATTTCAAATGAAAAATTTGGCACTTTACTACTCAAAGGTGAAGAGCAAAATATTGAAACTATTGTGCAAGCTCCTTTAAATGAAATTGAATCTCTCAAAGAAAAAATAGAGAAATTATATAATTTAACAGCGTAATTTCCATAAATGAAAATAACAATTCTGCATTCCATAGATTACCATAGAATCACAAGAATATTCTAGTTAAATATAAATCCCGATTTACTTACGTAGATCGGGATTCTTTTTTGTTCACATTGAAATAGTCTGCTTTATCTCATTTTTAATTTTGCTTGCCAACTTTATCGCAAAACGCTCTCAATATTCTTTCTGTAGATTCAAAATCAAGACATTCATCGGTTACCGAAACACCATACTTCAATTCTGATTTATCTTCAGGAATACTTTGCTTGCCAAAATTCAAATGACTTTCGATCATAAATCCAATAATCGATTTATTGCCATTACTAATTTGGTCAGCTAAACTCTTCAATACAATTTCTTGTTTTGCTGCTTCCTTACCACAATTTCCATGACTACAATCAACCATTATTCTATTTTCTATACCTTGCTTCGCGAGTTTTTCTTCAACCTCTACAACATGTTGACTCTCAAAATTGGGTTCTTTACCACCTCTAAGTATAACATGCGTATTTGGATTCCCTAAGGTACGCACAACAGCAACTTTCCCTTCTGGATTAATACTTACAAAATTATGTGGGGCTGCCACTGCTTGCATCGCATTTAAAGCAATATCTATATTACCATCGGTACCATTTTTAAAACCAACTACCGATGACAAACCACTTGACATGTTGCGATGACTTTGCGATTCCGTAGTACGAGCTCCAATTGCAGTCCATGAGAATAAATCTTGAATGTACTGAGGCGTGACAATATCTAAAGCCTCTCCTGCCGCTGGCAAACCTAGTTCAGCAATATATACCAATAATTCACGTGCTTGCTTTAATCCATCTTGTATTTTACAAGAATTATCCATGTATGGATCATTAATCATTCCTTTCCAACCAACAGTAGTTCTTGGTTTTTCGAAATACACACGCATAACAATGAATAAATTATCTTTTAAATCATCAGCCAATACTTTCAATTTTTGCGCGTACTCCTTAGCCGATTTTACATCATGAATAGAACAAGGTCCAACCACGGCAAGTTTTCTTTTGTCGTTACCATTTAGGATATTTTTTATTGTAGCTTGTCCATTATATACTGTTTCTATGTGCTTTTCAAAAAGGGGGTATAAATCTTTTAATTGTGAAGGGGTAATAATCGACTGTTCCACACTCACATTTAAATTCTCTATTCTCGGGTCCATCATATTCTTTACTCTTAATTGATTTTGATCGTAATTTGCCTTACAGCTTGTGAAAATAAGCTTTATTTCTATTAATGTGAATTTTTAAGCTCACCAATATGAGCATACTCTCAGCAAATTAAAGACAAGCTTATCTTTTATTTTGATAAATTATAAACTACTTCAAATTAATAAAATATTTGCTTTGACCATTACTTATTGTTTTGTAGATTAGCATAAATTCTACATTTTAAGTACAGTACATTACAAACTCTTTTTAGATAAAAGATTCAAAATCATCAGAATACAATATCCAATGAACAAAATCACACTATTAAACTTCTTCTTTTTACTGATATTTCAACAGCTACTATTAGCTGAGACTAATAACCATTTACTTACTGGTCGAGTAATTGATCAGGAAAGCAATGCACCTATAAAAAATGTAGAATTATTTATTTCTGGTGCTACTGTGGGCACTACTACAAATGAGAATGGTGAATTTACGCTTAAAACTCCTTTTCTTCCTTGTCATTTAGTAGTGATGCATATTAGTTATCAATCGGTCGTTTTACCAATTACAAAATCTGACCATTTCTCCATTAAACTCAGTAAACTTAATCATGGTATTAATGAAGTCAGCGTAAAAGGAAAAAACATGCGGAAACGTAATTTACGTTTGTTTTATGATTATTTTTTATGGAATACTGATAAGCATCAAATTCAAGTACTAAATGATTCGATATTAAAGTTCAAACGTGACAAATATGATTTTCATGCTTATTGTAATGCTCCACTTATCGTAAGAAACAATAATCTAGGCTACAATATAAAAATTCTAATTCAAGATTTTCATGTTTGTAAAAAAGAGAAAGGAAAAAAAGCATTATTGAATTCAGGCAGAGCTGGTATTTTCAAACTAAAAGCTTACCATTACTATTTAGAAATGGGACAATTTAACGCAGAACAAAGAACTAAAATAACAAATAACAGACGTGAACACTATTACGGTTCATTAAGACATTTCTTTAGTTCTTTATATCTTGGTAAATTAAAAGAAAATGGCTTTTTAGTTAAAGCAAAAAAAGATTCAATGCGATACCCATTTGTTTTAACATTGGCACAAAAGGATTCAAAACGTTATAAATTTAATTCAAATATTATTTCTGTAGTATATTACGAGGATTACGATGAAAGTCCAATAAATTTAAATTATGAATATAATGGATATCGTTATCATCCATCTTCTTTTATCTCCTTGGGTAAAGAATTCGAAGTTCGTTCAAATGGCACATCACCCGAATTACAATTTGAGGTAAAAGGCTATATGGGATCAAGTTCTCCTGCGAATACATTACCTGATGATTACAATCCAAAATAAACTTTCCTGAAGCTGCAATATTCTTATATAAATAACATACAAGTTTTCGTACTAAGGTAAGAAAAGCTTAAATTCGAATCAGAATTCACTTGACCACAACCCGTCCTACATGTTTTTTATACTTGGTATTTGTATTGCTTTTTTCTTAGAGTTCCTTTTGTTAATGAAAAAGAACAAATCAGGTGCAGACAAAGTTTTAGCTGTTTGGCTTTTGCTAATGGCTATACATCAAGCTCTATTCTATCATCAAATTACAGAAAGAACTTTTGAAATTCCGCACCTTTTAGGGGCATTAATGCCTCTTCCCATATTACACGGCGTTTTGCTTTATTTTTATGTATTAGAAGCAACTGGGAAGAAGATTACTACAAAAATTCGCTTACTGCATCTTATTCCCAGTTTTACTTTAATTCTTCTTCTAATTCCATTTTTAATTCTTCCACCTGAACAAAAAATTTATGTTTTTAAAAATGATGGAATTGGATTTGAATGGTATCTATTAATTCATCAAATATCGATGATTATTAGCGGAATTGGCTATACAATTTGGACTCTCCTTTTAATTCGAAATCATCAAAAAAACATACAATCTAAATTTTCAAATACAGATAAGAAAGAATTGCAATGGCTTCGATACCTCTCTGTAGGTTTGGGATTGATTTGGGTAGTGGCAATTTTCTTCGACGAGCACGTTATTTTTTCTGGAGTCGCTATATTTGTCTTGTTCATTGGATTTTTTGGAATCAATCAGTTAAATATATTTACAACTCCTATTATCGAACCTGATAAAAAAAATGAAGTAACAACAACCAAATCGATTCAATCGTCTACTGATTCAGAGAAAATGAGATACGCGAAATCGGGACTAAATGACCAAATGGCAGATCAGATTTATGCCAAATTGAATGAGCTAATGCCCCAAAATCATTTATACAAACAAGATAATCTTACCTTGAGTGAATTGGCCAAACAACTAAACGTTCATCCGAATCACCTATCTCAGGTTATTAACGAAAAAGAAGAAAAGAACTTCTATAATTACATCAATTCGCTTCGAATTAAAGAATTTATTCGGTTGGCTTCTCAACAAGAAAATGAAAAATTCACCTTAATGTCCTTGGCACAAGACTGTGGATTCAATTCAAAATCGACCTTCAACAAACATTTCAAGGCATATACACAAAAAACACCTTCAGAATTTGTCAGAGAACAAAATACTGCAGTATAGACAATTAACAATATTTGTCTATAAGCTCGCACTTTAAATATGTCCGCACTTATAAGGAGCGTCTTTTCCAGAAATTAATTTCAAGATATTTGTCAAAGTATATTTAGAAAAAAACAAATTACCATAGGGGTAAACACTTTTTCAATTGTCCTACTTAAGGTAAAATGACATTCTAAGGTAAACCTAAAGTGCTCCTTCTTTCTAGAATAATGAGAAAGAAAGATTACAAGTTTGAAATTAGTAAACGATTAAATGAAAATGAAAAGAATTATTTTAAGTTTAGTTCTCAGCTTAACTCTATTGAGTTCAGTTGTATTTGGACAAGAGAACTTCACGGTAAGTGGAACGATAAAAGATGCTCGGAATGGAGAGACACTATTGGGTGCATCAGTTTATTTTAAAGGAACAAGCATTGGTGTAATGAGTAATGAATATGGATTTTATTCTCTCACAATACCAAAAGGAAATTATATTCTTGGTGTATCGTATCTTGGATATCAAGAATCTTCAAAAGAAATTACACTTGAAAAGGATCAGAAAGTTGATTTTGAAATTAACGAAAGTTCAACTCAACTAAATGAAATTATCGTAACTGGCGAAGAAAGTGAGAAAGCAAACATTAGCATCCCACAAATGAGTGTTTCTAAGCTTAAGGCCAGCACAATAAAACAAATGCCGGTAGTTCTAGGAGAAACGGATGTACTTAAAGCAATACAGACACTTCCTGGCGTTACAAACAATGGGGAAGCTTCGGGCGGTTTTCATGTTAGAGGTGGATCGGTTGATCAGAATTTGGTTTTGCTCGACGAAGCAATCATCTACAATTCCTCTCATCTACTAGGATTTTTCTCGGTTTTTAATGCAGATGCAATTAAGGATGTAAAATTATACAAAGGAAACATACCAGCTCGTTTCGGTGGAAGAGTTTCTTCTGTATTGGACATTCGCCAAAAAGATGGTAACAGTAAAAACTTTAACATGACAGGTGGTATTGGAGCCATCTCGAGCCGATTGGCAGTTGAAGGGCCAATGCTCAATAAAAAAGGATCTTTTCTTATGGCCGGAAGAAGCTCGTATGCACATCTTTTCTTAAAGCTTGCAGATAATGATAACAGCGCCTCTTTTTACGATTTAAACCTAAAAAGTCATTACGAAATCAACAAAAAGAACAAGATTTTCCTTTCTGGATATTTTGGCCGAGACAATTTTAGTATTAATGGTGCATTTGAGAGCAATTATGGTAATTTATCGGGCAATCTAAGGTGGAACCACATCTTTAACGACAAGTTATTTTCTAATCTATCCTTAATTTACAGCAAATACGACTATGAATTGGTATTGGATTTTATGGATTTCGATTGGATCTCGGAAATTCACAATTACAATTTAAAGTATGACTTTAAGTATTATGCTAGTAACAAACTCAAATTAGATTTTGGAGTAAGCACAATTGGCTATAAATTCAATCCGGGAGAAATTAGTCCAACTTCCGAGACCTCATCCATTAACTACTTGCAATTAGAACAAAAAAGAGCACTAGAAAGTGCTCTGTACATAAATGCAGAACACAAAATAAACGACAAACTTAGTCTTCAATATGGCGTGAGGTACAGTAATTTTATGCGATTTGGCGGCCAATCGATGACCAATTATGCAAATAACCTACCCGTTGTTTACAACTCTACATTGGGCATTTACGAAAGAGGAACTGAAATTGGGCAAACAGAGTATAAGAAAAACGACCGCATAGCAGATTTCAACAACTTAGAACCACGCTTGGCTCTATCCTACCAAATGAATGAATCCTCATCGGTAAAAGCCGCTTATACAAGAGCTGCTCAGTACATTCATTTGCTTTCGAACACTACATCGGTTACGCCATTAGATGTTTGGACTCCAAGTGGTCAGTACATTAAACCACAGCTTTCCGATCAGTATTCTATTGGTTATTTTAAAGATTTTAAAAACAGTATTTATTCCTTAGAATTGGAAGCTTACTATAAAACCACCGACAATCGTATCGATTATATTGATGGATCTGATTTAATTGGAACAGAGCAAATTGAAGCCGAAATTCTAAATGGAGAAGCCAGATCTTATGGTTTGGAGCTGATGCTACGTAAAAATGAAGGTCGTTTTACAGGTTGGTTGGCTTATACATTATCTCGATCGGAACAAAAAACACCCGGTGGTAAAGCTGGCGGATTAGGAATTAACAAAGGTGAATGGTACAAATCTGCTCACGATCGCACACACGACATTTCTTTAACAGGATCTTACAAACTAAACGAAAAATGGACTGTTAGTTCAAATCTAGTTTTTCAAACAGGACGACCTGTTACCTATCCTAATGGTCAATATCAATACGAAGGTTTATCCATTGCAAGTTACTCTAATCGAAATGCAGATCGTTTACCATCCTATCATCGTTTGGATGTAGCGTTCAGTTACAAGCCGAACAGGAAGCCAAATAACAGATTAAAAGGAGAATGGGTGTTTGGAATATACAATTTGTATAACCGCCAAAATGCCGCCGCAATTTCATTCGGTCAGAACATAGAATCAGGTGCAAACGAAGCTACTAGAACAGCTATTTTCGGAATTGTACCATCAGTTACTTACAATTTTAAATTTTAAGATCATGTACAAATTTTCAACATATATATTTATCGGAATCGCATTATTATTCGTTGCTTGCACCGAGGTAATCGACGTTGATGTACCCG
>JADGFH010000290.1 GCA_016743925.1 Labilibaculum sp. | reverse complement strand
GCTATGGCATTGCTAGATATGCCTGAAAGATCCTGATCGCCTGTGTTCGTTCCTGATGTATTGCCAAGAACAGTCTGCTCAGCATCACTCACATAATTTTTATCGGTACTCACTGAAATATCAGCGGTCGTTGCAGCCTCACTAGCAGTCACCAAACCTTTGGCATCGTAGGTGATCTTCGTATTCGTTGCTCCAGTAATTGCTGTATTCCCAGTAAGTTTCGTACCAATTGCTATGGCATTGCTAGATATGCCTGAAAGATCCTGATCGCCTGTGTTCGTTCCTGATGTATTGCCAAGAACAGTCTGCTCAGCATCACTCACATAATTTCTATCTGTACTCGCTAAAATATCAGCGGTCGTTGCGGCTTCTCCTGAAGTCACCAAACCTTTGGCATCGTAAGTGATCTTCGTATTCGTTGCTCCAGTAATCGCCGTATTACCTGTCAATTTTGTTCCAATTGCAATAGCATTCGTCGCTATACCTGAAATATTCTGATCACCTGTGTTCGTTCCTGATGTATTGCCAATCACGGTCTGCTGAGCATCGGTCACATATTTTTTATCGGTACTTGCTGAAATATCAGCAGTAGTTGCAGCCTCACCAGCAGTCACCAAACCTTTGGCATCGTAAGTGATTTTGATGTTGGTTGCTCCAGTGATTGCCGTATTACCTGTCAATTTTGTTCCAATTGCAATAGCATTCGTCGCTATACCTGAAAGATCCTGATCGCCTGTGTTCGTTCCTGATGTATTGCCAATAACAATCTGCTCAGCATCGGTCACATATTTTTTATCGGTACTTGCTGAAATATCAGCGGTCGTTGCAGCCTCACCAGCAGTCACCAAACCTTTGGCATCGTAAGTGATCTTCGTATTAGTGGCTCCAGTAATTGCCGTATTACCTGTCAATTTTGTTCCAATTGCAATAGCATTCGTCGCTATACCTGAAAGATCCTGATCGCCTGTGTTCGTTCCACTCGTAGTGGCTAAAATAGCAGCTTGTTTTGCCGTAATTCCATCCTTGGCTGTATTTAATGCTATCGCTGTGTTCTGTGTCGTTTGATCTCCTTGAAGAATAAAAATATCACTTGAGTTATTAGAGATGTTAGTCGCATTTGTTAAAATGCCTGAGATATCTTGATCACCAGGGTAACTCAACTTAGCTGTATTAGCAGTAATCTCACTCGCT
This sequence comes from Labilibaculum sp., assembly GCA_016743925.1. Taxonomy (GTDB): domain Bacteria; phylum Bacteroidota; class Bacteroidia; order Bacteroidales; family Marinifilaceae; genus Labilibaculum. The sequence continues at coordinate 5,977 of JADGFH010000290.1, read as the reverse complement.
TGGCCTGAAGTGATGCCTACTTTAGCACTATTAGCTGAAACATCTGTATTTGCTGAGATCAATGCTTCCGTATAACCAACTTTTGCCGTATTCAAGGCAACGGCTGCGGCATCCGTATAACTTATTTTTGCTGTATTAGTTGTAATTTCACTGGCCTGTCCTGAAGTGATGCCTATTTTAGCGCTATTGGCGGCAACATCAATATTTGCTGAGACCAATGCCTCCGTATAACCAACTTTTGTGGTATTCAAGACAACTGCTGCAGCATCGGTATAACTCACTTTAGCAGTATTAGTTGTTATTTCACTGGCCTGTCCTGAAGTGATGCCTATTTTAGCGCTATTGGCGGCAACATCTGTATTGGCTGAAACCAATGCTTCCGTATAACCAACTTTTGCCGTATTCAAGGCAACGGCTGCGGCATCCGTATAACTTATTTTTGCTGTATTAGCTGTAATTTCACTGGCTTGTCCTGATGTAATTCCTATTTTAGCACTATTAGCTGAAACATCTGTATTTGCTGAGACCAATGCCTCCGTATAACCAACTTTTGCGGTATTCAAGGCAACTGCTGCGGCATCCGTATAACTTATTTTTGCTGAAATGGCATCTGTATTAGCAGCTTCCGCCGTTTTTGCTCGAGAAATTTCTAATGCAAGATTGTCTGTCAATATTAATTCAACTGCTCTTGCTGTTGTAGCTTCAATTGTAATGGAAGTTGCATTTGTTTTTTCGGCAGCTGTAGCTCTTACTTCTTCTGCAGTTATTGCATCAGCATTGGCTTTTACAACATCTAAACTTAAATTTGATTGTTCCTTTATAAGCGCTGAATTAGTTGCAATGGCAGTTGAATTTGCAGCTTCAACTATCTTTGCTCTTTCAATTTCAGTAGTTACAATACTTGCACTTGCATACTCCTTTAGATCAGAAATCTGACTCTCATTGATAGAAATTCCTGTACTTCTATCCCATGCAGTAAATTCGGGATCAGTCTCATTAATTGTTTCAACTGTTTTTGCGTGTAAAGCATAAGGTACACTCATCAACTGTGTGTGTCCAACAATGGTATAATTGCGTCCCCCTTTAAGATCTGTTTCGGTTTTAATGAAATACGGACCATCGGACCAGTTAATCTCATCGAAATAATCTCCACTAACGCCAACACCGATTTCGATGCTAACTAATCCATTTGCATTGGTCTGTGGATTTTGCGTTTCTTCATAAACAACAGTTCCATTAGGCCCATTTTTTAGAATACTAATACGCATGCCCACTTCCTGATTTGTTACCAAATGACTTTTGCCATCACGAACAACAGCTTGATAACTCATTTTATCAGGGCTTTGGGCCTGCGAATTTATCGAAAGAACTACTACTATTAATAACAGAGTGTATAATCTTTTCATATATCTTAATTCTTTATTATTTTAAAAACTCTTACCTCTTGCGAACCTCTTGGATCTTTCAACAGAACACGTAAAAAATAAACCCCTCCGCTCATGTTTCTCATGTTAAACTTCGTCTTGTTACCAACGACATCTTTACTAGAAATTACCTTTCCTGTCATGTCTTGCAATTTCAAGTTTAGATCTTCATAACCCGGATCAAGTAGTTTAAACGACAACACATCAACTGTTGGATTTGGATAAACGGAACATTCCAATTCAATAAGAGATTCTATACTTTTTACTGTAGAAATTTCGTATGCTTGCTGAACCCCTTTTGCTACAGATCCTGCAAGTCCATTATCTGTGGTATATACAATTTGCCCAATAGTATAATTTAGAGATCCTCCACCCCCTTTTGCTTCACCACCTCCGGCATTTACAGTTTCCTGTGCGTATAAAAGCATCGTACAAGAATATAAGATTAAGCATGTGCTTAGCAGTAGTTTTTTATAAATCATTTGCAATTCTTTAAAATAAAATAACTCAATTAACATTTTTCATAATAGATAACATACAATTTTGTCATCATTTTACACACATTAACAATAAATGTTTCAAAAATCATCATAAATATTTCAACAACCAACCCTATTCATTATCAATACAGACAATTAAATCGCAATTGACATAGCGAAAGGAGTATGTGAATGATGAACCATACATTAATTAAAGAAATATTTCTAATTAATTTAAATACAACATAAGCATTTAAAATCAAAAATAATCCACCAAGATGATATTCATAACATTTTTAGGGTATAAAAAAAGGTGTCAAAAATGACACCTACAATTAATTTTTTATATGCTTGATAAACCACTACTCACTGATAACAGCTACTTCCCTTCCCACTCAGCATAAAACTCTTCCAAATACAGCTCCATAAAAGCATGACGTTTTTCGGCCATTGCAGTTCCAGCTTTGGTATTCATTCGGTTTTTTAGCAAAAGTAATTTTTCGTAAAAATGATTGATGGTTGGCGCATCGCTATTTTTGTACTCCTCTTTGCTCATGTTTAGATTTGGCGGTATTGCAGGATCGTAAATTGCTCGGTTTTTATGTCCGCCGTAATTAAAGGTTCTTGCAATGCCAATGGCACCAATAGCATCCATTCGGTCGGCATCTTGCACAACATCCAACTCCAGCGATTTAAACTTCTGAACTTCTTTTCCGCCCTTAAAAGAAATGTTATTAATAATGTTTACCACATGTATTATGGTCTTCTCATCGATCGATAAGGAGGTAAGAAATTCTTTGGCTATTCGCGGGCCAACTTTCTCATCGCCATTGTGAAATTTCGAATCGGCAATATCGTGCAACAAAGCACCCAATTCAACTACAAACAGATCAACTTCTTCGCTAATGGCTAATTCCTTAGCCGATTTCCATACCCTATAAATATGAAACCAATCATGTCCTCCTTCGGCATCAACAAGTGTTTGTTTTACGAATATTACGGTTTGATCTATGATGTTTTCTTGCTTCATTCTTTGGACTATTTTGTTGTGATGTAAGTTCTTTAATTATTTTCTTGCATAAACTATTCGCAAATTCTTCTTCCTCATACATTTCATGCTCGCCATTTTCGATATAATTGTAATCCAAACTTAAGCTTGCATGCCAATTTACGCTTGGTTTATATTGATCCTCTTCGCCAAAATACAATGCACATTTACAGTCTGGCTTCTCTGTTTCGTAACGCAAACGAGTTGACGAAATTGCATATAAATTTTTAATTGACAATTCTTTTAAACCAGCTTTCCAAGCAATAATACCACCAACACTAAAAGCCAAAACATTTACATCCAATTTTTCCTTTCTGCACAATTTACGTGCAGCTCTTTCGATTCCTCCATTCACAAACTGCGCATGAATGCCATTTTTAGAATTATCCGATAAATCTAAATCCACCAACTTACGGGAATCGTAAAATTCCAGCTTAAAGTGCGGTTCCAATTGATTCTGGTAGGTAATCATCCATTCAGCATCTTCAAGTCCCCACAAATCAGATAGTATGATTATTCGTTGTTTCAATTCTAAGAATTTATTTGTGTTTCGAATATAGTGAAATTGTAAAGCGATTGGGAAATTATTCGTCAAAATAAAGCTATCCTTGCTCATTTTTATCACTTTATAGGTCGATTCTAAAAAAGTTGGTTTTAAAAAACGATGCAGGTACCAATGTGATTGCATCAGAGTTTGGCAAAATAATTCTAATTTTGAAAGTTAATAAAGCACTTCTAACTTCTGTTTTCTTGTAGATTTTAGTCGAATTGGTATATTGGTAGCAGTTCAACAAAGTACAAACTAATTACATTTATTGAATTTCGATTAGCACAAGCCTAATCTATTAAGTCATTTTTCATGATAGAGAAAAAATATTCCATTTTAGATTCCAATCGACAAAATCAGTTTGTAATAAAAGCAGAAATTGAATCTTTGCAAAAAGAACTAGATTTGATTGAACAGGATACGAATACTTTCGAAGCTTTGATTCGCTCACAACTGGTGGAAGAATTAATTGAGGTTCAAGAACTAAGATTCCTTTACAAAAGACAGAAGCAGGAAAAAAAAGAAAAACGGCTGGAGCAAAAACGCAGAGGAAAAAACTACAAGGAACCTGTTGGCGAAAAAGTTGTTTGCTACAAACAAAATAAGACTCATAGCCCAGAAAATCAGAAAGAAATTAGACGATTGTACCGAGAGGCAATATTGCATGTTCATCCGGATAAATTCTCAATGGACGAAGAAAAAATTGATTTGGCAACGGAAGTTACCAGCAAATTGATCAACACGTACCAAGCAGGGGATTTAATCGAATTGCAATTGCTTCACAGGCACATTACCAGTGGAAATGCCATGAATCAAATGCAAGAATGTAGTGCTATTGAATCAAAAACTTCAACATCGGATCTATACCTAATAAGAGAAAAGGAAAAGTTGGAAGCTTTACTGATTATAGCCAAAAACAAACACACCTACAAAGTACTTACAGAATATCCAGATCCATCTACTTTTATTGATGAATTGAAGATTTTCTATACCGATAAAATTTCCAAATTAAGGAGGAGAACAAGGAAATTAGTCTGAAAATGAAAAATCCCAACAGAATATTCTAGTTCTATTGGGCTTATATGTAAAGACACACCATGGTGTTTTCCACCAAATTATTAAATATTTAGCATTTTTAACTAGTAACAATTGATGTTGTAGTAGAAGCTGTAATCATCAAGATAATAACAAGCATTAGGGCGTCGTGGATTTCTTGTACTGCTTTCCCTACCTCAGAACTTAATTTTGCATTTTCAATTATTGTCTTAATCTTCTTTTTGTATTGTTTAGCTCTTTCCTTACCAAAAACCTCTTTATTTAAAGAACACATATCAATTAAGCTAATCAACATACTTTCCTTCAAGTCAAGTCAAGTCAAGTTTACGATCATTTAATAAAATATCATTTAGGCGCTTTCTTAGTTCATTTTCGGGTTTTGCATTTAAAGTTGGATACTTATCATTAGAAAATACCCAAAGAATTTTCTCTTCTTTTTTAGTTAGAATACCATCATGAATCAACTTCTTCACGGTTTCCTCTATAATGTAAGAAACATTGCCTCCGATAATCTGAACCCAAGATTGTAGGTCTCTTTTCTTTTTAGAGTTTCGTATCTCATCCATAAAATGATCAAGCAAAATATCTCCACAAGTCTTATGAGATCTTACCTCGATCTTCTCCCTAATCTCAATTTTTTCTTTCAACGAAAGTTCAAGAAGAATAGCTCCTGCTATGCCATATTCAAAAGAATCAGCAACAAAACTCCCTTTTTCATCATCTAATGCGAGAAGGGTTAATTGATCAACTAAATTTAAATTCATTCTATATCTGTTTATAAATTAGGATCAATTTACTAATAACTAGGCACAAAAAATCCCAATAAAACATTCTAATTCCATTGGGATTTTTTTCGCGTTCTACAGGATAAATCCTGAACTAATACATTAATATCCTACACCTGCAGCCATAATGTTGTTAGGATCGAATGCGTGGCAAGGTGTTACACCATGCACCATATCACATTTAGGACAGTGTCCTTCGAATTCTTCCATTGTAAAGGTTTCCTTACATCCGTGGCATTCGATATCCAATGGCATTGGCATCAATTGCTGAGCAAAACCCATCATTCTTACTTTATCAACTACTTGTTGTCCGTTCTCGAAACTTCCTGCGCAACCGTCATGCATAACTATTTTCTCCTTTTAATTAGATGTGAGATTGGAGATATGAGACCTAAAATCCCGTCCAATTCTGAAATCTGATTTTATTTTTTATTCTTAAATTCGATATTAAAAACCAATATCTTCCTTCTTAATGATTTCCCCGTGGCGTAATCTTGTTCTCATGTTTTGAACCACTGAATCCATACGTTCCAAATCAACCAATAAATTTCTTTCTTCGTTGCTGGTTTCAATCACTTTGTGAACTCCACCATTTTTTATTACGATTCGCTTATCGCCCATCAAAGCCAACATAGGAT
>JADGFH010001072.1 GCA_016743925.1 Labilibaculum sp. | reverse complement strand
CTTCGGATACATCTTTTTAAATCCCAAAAACATTACTCAATCGGAACAAAATCATGTTCTTTTGCACGAATCAATACATGCACGACAAGCTCATTCTCTTGATTTAATTTTTATAGAGTTGTTAAAAGCATTGTTGTGGTTTAATCCTTTCATTTATTTAATAAAACGATCACTGATCGAAATGCATGAGTATTTGGCCGATAGAGAGTGTTTAAATGAAGGAGTTGATAAAATAAGTTATCAGACAGCACTTTTGAAAAGTGTAGAAAGTCAGATGATGCTTGCTTTAACCAGTTCTTTTAATTCATCCTTAACATTAAAAAGAATTAAAATGATTAAAAAAATACATACATCTCAGTTCGCAAATTTAAAGTTATTGATCGCGATACCAGTCCTGTTAATTAGCTTACTAAGTTTTAGTTTTACCGAACAACCAGAGCTTATTATAGAAGGTAATTTTAAAGCTTACTATCCATCAAATGATATCATTTTTCCGATTAAATCGGGTGATAAAATATTCATTTCAGCAGGTTATGGGGAACGAATACATCCCATATTGAAAAAGAAAAAGTTTCATAGAGGAATGGATATTGCAGCTCCAAAAGGAACATTAATTGTATCTGTTTTAGATGGTGTCGTTCGAAAGGTAAATAAGAGCTTTGAAAAAGGTAAAGGTTATGGGCGATTTATAATTGTCGATCATCAAAATGGGATGTCAAGTTTGTACTCACAAATGGATTCTTATGCAGTAAAAGAAGGGCAAAATATTTCCAAAGGAGATATTATTGGAAAGGTTGGTTCCTCTGGAATATCTACAGGGCCACACTTGCATTTTGAGTTGAAAAAAGAAGGCAAACATGTAAATCCGAATGATTATTTTAAGATGGATTTATCTGCCTATAAAAGATAAAAAAAAAGGGATCGTATGATCCCTTTACCTTTTGTTTTTATTAATTTTTTCCATGATTACTTCTTGAACTGGACGATTCTGAATTTTTGAATCCAACCAGGAAATAAGATCTAGGTATAGAAATGCTCTCTTCTCAAAAGGATCGTTAACCCATTTTTTTAGTTCTATTCTCGATTTTTTTAACTCATCAGTTAATTGATCTGGACTTATGGAACTCAATTTTCTTAAGAAACGAAGAATGTATTTTTGTACTTCTTGTAAATCGTCCATTTTTGCAAGAAAACGATAGGTAGAGCGGATTTGATACTCTAAAAGCTCAGTGTTTTCCAATTCATAGTGACTAATCAAATTTAGAATTCTACCAAAACAGTGAATATCACCACGTAAATTTGTGTCTCTTACATCCGAAATTCGATTTAAATACTTTATTGCCTCTTTGTATTGACCATTGCCAAAATACAAACAAGCTATTTTATAGTAGAAAACCAATGCGCGATGGTTGTCCATTCCAAATTTATTTTCTTCTAAGAAATTTTCAATTTTTGGAATTAAATGAATCCCTTTGTCAAAAGTTCCGTCCATAAAGTGTCGGTTGATCCGATGCATGTATAGGAACATGTGTAAGAGAATATTTAAGTTCGAATTGTGTTTGAACTGATCTTCTTTTTCTAGCTTTCTTAGTAACCGTAGGTTCTTTTTAAAGGTAGTTACGTGATTTGTGTAAAATAGAGCAACCAATACGTTATTCAATCCTTTTAAGTACAAATCCGTATGAATATGAATCATTTCTGGATTTGTCAAAAATAGATCGACCCATTTTTGAGCGTACTTATAGCATAGTAAAAAATCTTGCACTATTAAATAATACCACACGTACGATTGATACAAATACAATTTCTCAAAGAAACTTAAGGATTGAATATCGTGCGAACGAAGATTCGTATTGAAAAATTCTTGTACCATCA
>JADGFH010001071.1 GCA_016743925.1 Labilibaculum sp. | reverse complement strand
AATTGCAAATGACTACAATAGACCAGCTAAAGAATTTAGCGGAACGCACGGCAGCGTTAAGGAGGTATCTTTGACATTGATGCCAAATTAATACAGATACAAGAAGAAGAAATGAGAACTCAGGCTCCTGGTTTTTGGGACAACCCAAAAGAAGCCGAAGTTCAAATGAAAAAACTTCGCGGAATAAAATCTTGGGTAGGATCATACAATGAGATAAAAGAAGCAATTGATGATCTTCAAATTTTATTTGAATTCGCCAAAGAAGATGAAGCATCTCCTGAAGAAGTTGATGAGCAATATGCTAGAAGCGAAGCTTTAATTGAAGCTTTAGAGCTTAAAAATATGCTCGGGAAAGATGAGGATAAACTGGGTGCGATTCTAAAAATAAACTCAGGTGCCGGTGGAACTGAAAGTTGCGACTGGTGCGAAATGCTTTACCGAATGTATATGCGTTATGGAGAAGCTCATGGCTATAAGGTAAGTTCACTGGAATATCAGGAAGGTGACGAAGCAGGAATAAAATCGGCAACTATTGAAATTGAAGGTGATTTTGCTTACGGATATTTAAAATCGGAAAATGGTGTACACCGTTTGGTTCGCCTTTCTCCTTTTAACTCTGCCAACAAACGAATGACCACTTTTGCGTCGGTCTATGTTTATCCTGCTATTGATGATACTATCGAAATAGAAATAAATCCTGCTGATATCAGTTGGGATACTTTCCGTTCGGGAGGTGCAGGTGGACAGAATGTGAACAAGGTGGAAACTGGTGTTCGATTACGACATGCTCCTACAGGAATCATTATTGAAAACACCGAAACCCGCTCACAACATGGAAACCGTGAAAATGCTCTTCGATTGCTAAAATCACAGTTGTATGAATTGGAACTAAGAAAACGTCAAGAAGAAACTGATAAAATTGAAGGTTCTAAAAAGAAAATTGAATGGGGCTCGCAAATTCGTTCCTATGTAATGCAACCTTACAAGTTAGTTAAGGATGTAAGAACAGGCCACGAAACTTCCAATGTGCAAGCCGTTTTAGATGGCGATTTGGATGGATTCATTAAAGCATTCCTAATGGAATTTAGTGGAGACGAAAAATAATATTTGTATAGCCATAGTTCGCTGTGGCTATACAAATATTTTCGAAATGCAATTATCCAATGGTAATTGAAACTGTTGTTGGATTTAGTAAATTGTCTAAAACAGGACTTCTTTCCGCCATAATTTCCAGCCACTTTTTTAGAAGATCTTCGTTAGCATTTGTTATTGGATTCAATTTAACATGAATGTTTTGATATCCTGCACGATCATCAGTAGGCATTCCAAATAATTTTTCTGGATTCAGTTCTCCGCTTACATGAATTTTTAAATCTTGAAGTTCAAAGTTCAATTCCTTCGCCACTTTATAAGCAAGAATATGAACACATCCTGTTAAACCACAAAGAATGTACTCAACAGGATTAGGTGCATGATTTGTTCCACCTAACTGCTCTGGCTCATCCACAATTACTTTAAAATCTCTTACACTAATTTCTGATTTAGAGCTTGAATTACTTTCTGACTGAACTTTAAAATCAATCTTTTGTATTGCCATTTGTTCCATAGTATATTTCTTTTTAATGTACATTTGCAAAGCTATGATCTTACTTGTTTGAATAATAACAACCCAAGGTGTACTTAAAAATCTCAAAGAGTGTAATTTTACACGCTACAATCAATTAAAGTATTATGGATTTCATACACACTTCAGGAAAAAGTTGTCTGTCTACTCTCACTAAAACAGAAAAGGAAGAATTATTCAAATCCAGCAATAGCCTTGAATTTGAAGCTGGCGAATTAGTTGTTAAGAAAGGAACCCCTGTTCATAATCTA
>JADGFH010001070.1:761-1877 GCA_016743925.1 Labilibaculum sp. | reverse complement strand
AACCTGATAAAAGCAAAAATTAAAAAAGGGTTAAGAGATCTAAAAGAGGGACCATGTTTCTATTTAAAAATTCATTCCCAAATTTTTAATTCTGAAACTTTTATTCTTGAGAATAAACTAAAGGCAAATTTGGCAAAAAACAGTTGTTCCTATTCCAAAATAGAGGAGAACTCAAACTGGCTTATTAAGATTGAAGCTAAGGCAAGAAAGCATGGCAATCTTTATGGCAATTACGTAAGCTATGTTGATGCAATCATAAGTTTTGAGAAAGTTTTTAATAAAGAACAGATTTATAAGAATGAATTAAAGCAAAAAGGAATTAGTTTAAATAGTTTTAAAGAAGCATCGGAATTGGCTTACGAAGATCTCGCTATAAAAATCAATGATTTAATTATTGAATTTTGTACAGATTAAAAGTACCATTAGTCATTCATTGTCCTATTCCAAAAATGCATTAAACCATCCTTACTCTTCACGTTTAACTTGCGGTAAATATTGGTAAGGTGTTTTTTCATGGTATTGAGCTGTATGCCCAATTTGTTAGCTAGTTGATCGTTGCTGCTGGTGTTTTCCTGCGAGATTAATTGCAGCGCTTTTTTCTCGGTTTTGGTTAGGGATTTTAGTTTTTCGTAATCGCTACTGTAGTATTTGCTGGCCTGTTCCTCGATTGTTTTTTTTTGTTTCAAATAAGAGGTCGATTCGTAAAAAACATCAAAAGGCCGCTCCATTACGGCATCAATGGTTTCAAGCATTTCTTTTTCGCTGACATCTTTGTTTAGGTAAGAATTAAAACCTGCCTCACGAATATCCTTAAGCACCTGAGTAATTTTATGGCTGGTATAGGCAACGCATTTGATCGTATTATTCTTTTGTTTCACCTTCTTAACAAAGGAGATTCCATCTTCCTGATTGTTGTATTCCAAATCAACAAGCATAAAATCCACATGTCGGTTTTGGATAAATAAAAGTGCTTTCGAAGGAGAATCAAACCCCTTCACACTAGCTTCGGGAAACATTTCTTTTAAAAGTTTCTCACTGGCTATTCTCAATAATATGTGATCTTCTACAACTAATATATTCATCTCAATTAATTATTGGTATTTAACAAGTGGGAAC
>JADGFH010001070.1:0-751 GCA_016743925.1 Labilibaculum sp. | reverse complement strand
GTTTATTATTTATTTTAGGAATAACAAGTTTATGGGTTTCAATCACTAAATAGCTTGTTTGGAGAGCTCAAGATTAGCTTTCGATCATTTAGTAGTGGTGATTTGTACTACTTCGGGTTATTTTAAGGATCGTTAGAATAGTCGAATTTTGTAAGTGTAAAACCTAAAATCCATTTGCCATGTCAAACTATTTAATCGTCGATTCTGACAAAAAAGCCAACAAAGATCTTAAATTAAAACTAAGGGAAATAGAATCTAGTTGCGGTATTTATCAGGCTTACAGTGTAGAGGAAGCTCTTTTGCTGTATGTTTTACACAAACCACAATTAATTTTTTTAGAAGTAAAGTTGAAGGATGATAATGGTTTTGAGTTGATCCATCAGTTATTGGAGCTGGGAGAGCATCCTAAATTTGCATTAGTAACCAAGAGTAAAGATTTTACGATTAAAGCAATTAGATCATCTGCTATAGATTATTTAATGAAACCGGTGAACATTGAAAATTTGCAATTTTGTTTGAATAGAGTGCAGTGCCAGGAATATGAGGAAATGCAGAAGCAAAAAATGTCTGAACTGTTTTTTAAATTGAGAATTAATAAAAGAGTAAGAATTAATACTCGAGTTGGTTTTGAGGTGATTAAACCCGAAGAAATTTTATTTTGCAAGGCTGATCGAAATTATACCGATATAAAGTTGGTTAGTGGAGATAGTTTAACCACATCGAATACTTTAAGTAGTGTTATTCCTGTCTC
>JADGFH010001069.1 GCA_016743925.1 Labilibaculum sp. | reverse complement strand
AATAAATGGCGCTGGGGATAATACAAAGATCTTTATTAAATCCTTATAATAGTGGGCGATATAGGATTCGAACCTATGACCCCTTGGGTGTAAACCAAGTGCTCTGAACCAACTGAGCTAATCGCCCTTAGCGACTGCAAATATAAACAGAAAATATTAGCAGCGCAATAAATTTGCAGCTTTTTCTTAAACCACTTCTGCAACTACAAAAGTACTACCACCAACAAATATTAGATCATTCTCACTCGAATTATCCTTTGCTGACTTCAATGCTAAACTCACTGTTTCGTAGGTGTTACCATTCAATCCAAATCCTTTTGCCTTCTCGGCTAAGATATTCTGGTCTAAAGCTCTAGGAATATCAGCCCGCGTAAAATAATAGTTTGCATTTTTAGGAATAAGTTTTAAAATATCATCAATATTCTTATCATCAACAACACCAAAAACCATATGTAAATTTCCGTAATTCAAAGTTTCTATTTGCGATATTATTTCTTTAATACCTGCAACATTATGCCCAGTATCACAAATCACCAAAGGATCTTTACTGACTGTGTACCAACGACCTAACAAACCTGTTTCTTTTACAATGTTCGACAAGCCATGTTTTATAGCACGATTCTCCATTTTAAGTCCTTGTCGAATCAATTCATCGCACACGCACAATGCTGTTCTAATATTTTTAACCTGGTAAGTCCCTAATAAGTCACAATTTAAACTAATCTCTTCTTTCTTCCCTAAGTTTTTATAAACAATCTGTCGCTGATTATCTCTTAATTCAGAAGACTTAACTTCATACTTTTCCTCAGCATAAATTAGTTCTGTATTTTTATCTGCTGAGAAACGCTCAAAAACAGGAACGGTTTCTTCTTGCTTCTCTCCTATTATGACAGGGACTTCCATTTTAATAATTCCTGCTTTTTCGCCAGCTATCTGAATGATATCATTTCCCAATAAATTCGTATGATCTTTACTTATATTAGTAATAACTGACACCAAAGGATTAATAATATTAGTAGAATCTAATCTTCCTCCCAAACCGACTTCAACAACAGCAATATCGACTTTTTGATCAGCAAAGAATTCAAAAGCCATTGCAACTGTCATTTCGAAAAATGAAGGACACAACTCTTCAAATTTTCCGCGATGCGCATCAATAAATTTAATAACCTGATTTTCAGGAATCATCTCTCCATTTATCTTTATGCGCTCCCTAAAATCACGCAAGTGAGGAGAAGTATATAAACCCACCTTATAACCAGCCGATTTTAATACCGAAGCTACAGCGTGAGAAACAGAACCTTTTCCATTTGTTCCAGCAACATGAATGGTTTTAAAATTCTTATGTGGATGATTAAAATACTCATCAAGAGCTAATGTTGTATCTAAATCTGCCTTGTAGGCAGCCTTCCCTGTACGTTGGTACATAGGAAGTTTAGTAAACATATAATCTAAGGTTTCTTTGTAATTCATATTCAATATTCTACTAATATAATTGATTTTACAAAGAAGAATAAAATTTCTTAAAAATTCCTTTAACAAGTTGAATATCCTACAATTTTTGCTAAATTAATAGTATTAAATACTACTGTTTAATTAAAAAAATAAATCTGTAAAATATTTCAAAAGTGAACGAACTTGCTTAAAAAGGTCTAACGAATTAAACAGGAGTATTTTACATTTATTGCAAAAGAAACATACGACAGTCAACCCCTGTCGAAATTAACCTCTAACACCATGCATTATGGCAAAACTCAAAAAGATTTTCGTACTCGACACTAATGTTATTCTTCATGACTTTAATTCAATTTATAATTTTGAAGAAAATGATGTTGTTATCCCGATAACAGTTCTAGAGGAATTGGATAAATTTAAAAA
>JADGFH010000289.1 GCA_016743925.1 Labilibaculum sp. | reverse complement strand
GACCTGAAGGCCGTAGCATATAAAAAAATACAATATAAGCATTCAAAAAACCCACCAATTCTGCACCGAAAAGAAACGCTATTAGACCCTGAAAATCCCCAAATATCTATTTTTAAAAAGCTCACTGAACAAGCTGAAAGTGAAGGGTTATTTGATAATAAACGCAAAATCGGATTTAAAAATGGTTGGGAAAAAATACTCAAGGAAAAAGGCCTCTATATTAATGGACACGTCATCATAAAACAAAAGACTCAATTTGATGACAAAATCCATCGGCACAAAACAGCGATTGATAGATACAGTCTATCAACCCCGGTGCAATCCCTTTACAGGCATAATTATCTGAATGGGAAATATACATTCTTTGACTATGGTTGTGGAAAAGGCGATGACCTTAACATTATCAAAGAATTAGGCGTGACCGCATCTGGATGGGACCCTGTTTATCGTTCTGAGGAAAATTTAACAAAAGCTGACATCGTGAACCTAGGTTTTGTGGTCAATATCATCGAATCGTTACCTGAAAGAACTCAGACATTACAAAAGGCATACAGTCTTTCAAAAAAAATTCTTGTCGTCTCAGTGATGCTTGGCAGCGAATCAATCACAAACAAATTCGAAAAATACGGCGATGGGGTTGTCACTTCCAGGAACACGTTCCAAAAATATTATACCCAAAATGAATTCCGCGACTACATAGAAAATTCATTAGGGGAATCGGCAATCGCTGTTGGTCCCGGCCTTTTCTACATTTTTCGGGATAAAATTGAAGAACAACAGTTTTTGATTGATAGGCAGCGCCGAAGAAAAAACTGGAAAAAAATATCATATACTGACCCTCCAGATCGCTTGAAGATCAAACAGAAAGCCTTTTATGCACACCATAAAAATATTTTGAACGATTTTTGGGAGAGCTGCCTCGAATTCGGCAGATTGCCCCTGAAGTCCGAATATAAAAAATCGGAGCCACTCAGAGCAGCGTGCGGATCTCATCAAAAAGCTTTGACACTGCTAACTGATATCCATGGCAAATCAAATTTTGAGGTTGCCGAATCTACCAGGAGAAATGACCTACTTGTCCATTTTGCATTAAGTCGTTTTAGCCAGCGTAAACCATATAAGGCTATGCCAAAAACTCTGCAAAAAGATATCAAGTATTTTTTCAACAAATACACAGACGCTATCCAGGAAGCAACCGATCTTCTATTTTCTGTGGGAAATACTGAAATAATTAAATCCGAATGCCAAAAAGCCTATGAAATGCTTGATACAGGCAAAATGGACGACGATCACTCCTGGACGATACATATTGATTACATCAACCAACTTTCGCCAATTTTAAGGACGTATATCGGTTGTGCAACGCAGCTCTATGGTGATATCTATGAAGTGGACCTGATAAAAATCCACATGCAGTCAAATAAAGTCTCACTGATGCGGTATGATGATTTTGAAGGCAAACCCTTGCCTCTTCTCATGGAGAGAATCAAAATCAATCTCAGGGAACAAAAAATCTATTTTTATACCTACGGGGATAAATTCAAACCTCAACCTCTATACATCAAATCACAATATATCGAGGACGACTACCCGCACTATGATGCCCAGCTCCGCTTTGATGGAAAACTGTCGTCCTTCAATTGGCTTGACCTTGGAGGGTTTGGGCCAACCATCGAAGAATTTAAGGAGCATATTTCACAAATGAACATCTCCATTGATGGATTTACAATAATATGTTCAACAAAAAATACCTGATAACGGTCTCCTTCACCGCAATCAAATAAAAGAAACCACGTCTTTAGTTGCGTAACTTTAACAATTCGGTGTTTATGGCAACCTTGATTCTCTCATACCTTAATTTTAAAAATTCGTCATAATATTCTTCATCAGACAAAAAATTATTCCTATCTATAAAATCAGGTAAATAATGATTCCCTTTAGCTGCATCAAGAATGCAGGATTTATAATCAGAAAAATTTTTTGGGCCTATTTTTCGATTAGTATGCGACAAAATACAAGTATAGTTCAAAGGGGAATTTAAAATATGTCTTTTATCTTCACGAAGTTTTGATGATGACTCTAAAAGGCTAAGATTTCCTGCTAAAGGCAATATATGATGAATATCTACTTCACAATAAATAGCGTTTTTTCCATCAACTATTTCTTGATCCGTTCGTAAATCTTTCTTCGAAGCCAAATCCCAGGTGCTAACTTGTTCATTACGCAAAAAATCTACAGGTTGATCAGATAGAATGAACTGAAGAATAGCAGATTTCATAGCTATAGGTGCTGGAGCTTCTAATTTACCTGTCAACCTTTTATAATCAGAATAACCAAAATCATTTAGAACATATTTTTCTCTTGCAATAAAGGGGTTTACCTGACCACTGAGCCATGCCTCAAGCATAGAGAGATCTTCGACTGCTCTTGTGTTTTGTAATTCCCTAAATCTGCCAGAAAAAAGAGAAAGCCAGTACCAGTATTCAATTTTTTTAATTGTTTCAGCGCAGTTCCATTGGGCATCATTGATTACAATATTAAATATAGGAAGTGCCATCAACTCATAGCTGACATCTCCAAGTTTTATTAAACCGCACTTCGTGTGAAGAAATAAATAAGTCCTTTTAAGGCCCTTCAGTACTATCTTTAAATTATCATTTATCTCATTGGATTTAAGAGATAATATTTTATTCATTTTCATATGATCCGACCCTATTTGTTCTCCTTTCGCTTTATGAACATATAAAGACAGAGCATTCAAAAAATGCTTTTTAAAGGTTGTTGACGGTCGATGTTTTTCTAATAAGTCAAACGTATTTGGATTCCAAGAAGATACATCGAATCCTACAAGGTTATTCTTCAATGATGGTGGTACTTCACATGTAGTATCAATTTCATCAATAATTCGTTCAGTGAGGCTTTTTTCATCAGATTGCTGTGCTGCACGCGCAACGATTAAATCATATACATCTAATTTCATACCACCTTCATTGATACTTGAAAAAACTGAAATAGCACGTCCGATCTCTTTTTTAGGCAACTGTATAACTGGTATTTCAATTTTTAAAAAATTGCTTAGAGCATTTGTAACATTTGTACTCCATTCGGCAGAGAGTGTTGACCATGCATCTGTTAATTCGTTTTGTTCGTCATTATCCACTTTTTCTTGAATTTCTGGGTCAAGATGGCCGAGTATTTCAAAATAAGTGTAATCGTCATTTTTAATCTCAGCCTCTATTTCATCTATGCGTTTTCTTGCAAGTTTTTTTAAGATGGCATTATGCAAGCCATTAGATGATTTTTCTGATAATTCATACAAAGGGATAAGGCTTTCCTCGCAGGCCATTTCCGCAATAGAATTCTTTTTTTTAAACCCGCATAGTTCCTCGTTATTTGAATCTAATGCTTTGAATTTTGGGTGATACCAATTGTTATGGCCTTTGGATTTCCATATTTTTTTAGTAACTAAAACAGGCATGACATCATCAGGTTCAAGCTGTTTGAATTCATCAGGATTAAATTGAAGCTTTTTAAACCCTAAAATATCTTTACCTTCACTATTATCTATATTTATAAACCAACGATATTTTAAATCGGAAAAATAGTTGTAATATGATTCATCGAATTGATTTACATCACCAAAAATATCTGAAAAAATAGAATATAAGCAAGAAATTCTCTGCTGCCCGTCTAATAAGTACTCGCGGTCTTGAGATGTGCTCTCAGAACTTTTATTTTCACACAGCCTCCGACTAGCGAAATCACCCTTTTGACCGACTATATTCAAAATGCTCCCGATCGGAAGTCCAACAAGAAATGAAGAGAGCATACTCCGTTGTTTATTCTCATCCCAAACAAATTCTCTTTGAAAATTGGGCAAAACCAACTTACCGCCATTGTTCATTTCTATTAACGATTGCAACGAATATTTTGTATACTCAACAGACATATCGACCTCTCATGTTTAGTACTAAGAAATGAGTCTTAAACTACTTGTTCATTTTAAAACAGGCGACCATTGTAGGCCGTACGTCTGACAATTCTAATTGGACAGCTTTAGTCTTTAGTACTCATCCCCTCAATAAAATAGACATCCATCCTGACACAGGGGGACACCACGGATAGAGGTAACAACTCCATTTTTTGGAATTAATAATGCTCAATTATAAACTACAGATCAAACACCCTTGATCTTTTAAATCATCACCCTGTTCAAGAAGCTTTTCCTGCCAGGTTTTATTGTCGTCATTCTTACGTCTATTTTCGGCGGACTTGATGATCGAATCACGCTTTTCTAATAATTTTTTAAGCGTCATACCTTCAATCCAGGTGTAACCGTTTCCTTTAGAATTGATTTTTTCAAGTTTCATTGCTTTTTTGAACAGATCAGGATGATTGTCATAAAGACCAAGCCATTCTTCTCGTCTTTGGAAAAAACAAAAATAACATCCAGAACGGCTTCTCCATTTGTAATATTCAGGAATGCCGACTGTCTCTTTTAAGATCTGGAAAACATCTTTTCTGACAACACCGTCAAGAACAAATGGAAACTCAGGTTTTATGTTTGGTTTTGAACTGATATAACCGTCCCGGTGTTCATCACCACGAATGGCTATATAACTTTTAACCTCCTCTTTTATTCCGGCAAATTTTTCAAAAGGCTCCAATTTCATCTTTACGGTGCACCACCGTTGACGAGGAGAAGGAAGCATGTTGCCGCTCATAAAGAGATGATGTTCAAATGTAGAATCGCTTCCTAAACGAACAATTTTTTTGCCGAGGTAGGCTTCAAGCTTATCCAAAAAAAGATATGTTTCAGGAAGCTCACATCCAGTATCAGAGAAATAATATTCCATGTCTGGATATTTCCCCTGTTGCTTTAAATAAATCGCTAAAGCAGCACTATCTTTCCCACCTGAAAGGCCGCAAACATGTCTGATATTCTTTTTAGCCATTCTGTGCCTTCTCGTTTGATTTTTCATTTTCTTGTTCAGTCAAATATTCATCAAGAATGTCAGTTAAAATTGCAATGCGTGATTTGGCATTTTTAAATTTCCGAAGCAGAGAATGAAATTCAGGCTTATGTTTATTGATGAACTCTCGTTCTGAGGGCTCAATTGTTATTACTTCATCATTATCGGATTTCCCGTAACGCATCGTTCTTAGGCGGATTATCTCAAATGAATCCTTAAATTTTGCTTTATTTTTAATAAAGTGACCTTGAATGATCCTTAAATCGATAAGCCTCTTTGAGTATTCAGTAAGCCGAAGAACTGCATTATCCCTTTCTATGTCAGTCCATTTGTTTGATGCCTTCTCTCCGAGGAATAATAGCAACCTGCCAAACCAGATAGCATCATGCGCTTTCTTTTCTGTGATATTCTCAACAAATGGCCGTAACCCTTTTGAATCGACAGTAAACGCCTCTAAACCTTCATATCGTGCTTGAATCTTTTCACGTATAAGTGACAACTCTAAATTTTCATTATAATCCGGTAAAAGACATTCTGATAGAACCCCTGTGAACTCTTCAAGCATGTTTTTGTATGCATCACGCAATTCTTTTATGACGCTTATCAAAGCATTGGTAAACCCCTTGATTTTATTTTTGTTGGTCTCATCAGGATCAATCTCAGGAAAAGAACAGGCTTTAGGTAACTTGTTGAATAATAGGTCTGCTGGTGAATTTGCTAAATCAAACGCTTTTAACGCTTTTTGGCTTGCATCTGATAACCTGTTAGTCTGTTTCGTATACTCTTCTAACTCAGCTATGAATTTTGCAAGAGGTCGGGCGATGTTTAACAGGTTGATTTCTTTGTTTAGGTTCTCACCGTAAAGAACCTTTGCATAGCTATTAAACAATGATGCTCGAATTCCGCTGATCCTTAATAGTTGAACTGTAAAAAAATCAGGTCGTTTTATGAACCTTTCTATATGTTGATCAGTGATATAAGGTGTGTAAATTCCATCCTCATAAAAAGCAAGTTCGTTTTGCTTGCATAAAAAAATTGTTAAATAAAGCAACGGCAATACCCCTTTTTTGACGCCATAAGGGGGCGGGCGAAGAGTTGCGTTGAGTTCTGCAAAGGACCTTGGAGTCTTCTGAGTTGTTTCTAAAAACGCTTCTATGCGCGTCCAGACAGGATATAGATTGTATGGATTATTCTTTGATGGGGGAACGAGGGCCCAGTTGTTACCTTTACCTAATTGATGAAGCCCGGTTGCATATAAAAATGACTTATAAATACCTTTCTCAGCCGGGAATTTCTCAATCCCTAAATTTTCTTTCTCAATGTCATGTAACATTGCAAAAACCAATTTATTCCGGGCTGCCGCCGCCTGGGCAGAAGGCTTATCCTTGTTAATTAATTCGTTTTTTATTATTGGAGACTCAAAATAAATTGAATCAAGGATCGTTGATAGATGCTGTTGCAACTCTCTTTTATTTTTAACCTGCATCTTTTTTTGACGCCAATGCCACTGAGACGCTTCTGGGGATTCAATCAAAGCTGATAATAAATCATCCTGAAATAATTCTGCGGCAAAAAATCTATCTTTAAACTCCTTTTGTGCTATTGGATCGGAGTTCAATTCGGGGCTATTTTGTTCAACCCTTTTAAGGGCCAAGACTTCTCCAACGGCCTGTCTTAACTGATCTCCGTTTGAACAAATGGCAACGATATCAAAATCTCCGAAATATGAGATTACATTTGAGGGCGCTTCTACAACCTCGTCCGCTGTTTCAGTCAAACAGAAAATGATTCGTTGCTGATCGCCATTAGGGCTGAGTTTCGTATAATTATTGGCATCCACATAACACGGAATGAAATATCTTAATATAACGTTTTCGATGGTATGGCGATGTGCAACAATGGGTTGCAAAGGCCTTAATTGCTCTAACGTTTCAGAAAGATCAAACCTGCCGATCTGGCCTATCTCATCTATGACAGCGGCTTCTAAATCAAAATCACTTCCCTGCCATACCCTAAATTCATTGCTGAATTTTCTGAACTGAACAACGGATTTCTTTACAAGATTTTTGATGGAACGTTCATTTACGTCCTTATCCATCGAACATAAATCAGCGATATTTTTTGAAGCTTTAAATCCTGCCTGCGCTCCAATTATATTAAGAAGGCCAATTGATTTTAATATCTGGATATCTTCAGCAGGCGCGTCACCAAGCC
>JADGFH010000288.1 GCA_016743925.1 Labilibaculum sp. | reverse complement strand
CTGGTAAATTAAAACTTACAAAACCTAAAGATTTCCATACCTCTAAAACCTGATTTAAGCTTACTTCAAAGGAAAGGTATTCTGGATTATCAGAATTCAATAATAATTGATTGTTCGGAAAATCTTTTTTTATTCGTTTGTAAACGATCCCATCGTCGGCAGTTAGAACAATGCAACAAGAATCATTTTTTATATGTTCCCAATCTTGAATGTATTCACAAATAATATACGATCCAGCAGGAACAGGTAACATACTGTTTCCTTCAATCTGAAAAGCACGGTAGGTTTTGTTTTCAGAGAGTTCGCTAAATGGCATTCTGAAATTTGGCAGTTCACTAATAAATTCGGCATCAGAGTAACCATTTAGATATCCAGCTGCCGCCTTTACAGGAACTAAACTGATCATTTCTTCATTATTGTTATCAACCAATATTGGTAAAACACGCAGTTGATCTCCTTTGGTATCTTGTTTCTTTTCCTGATCATTTAATGAAATATCTTCATTAACGAGCTCTTCTAATTTTCTATTAAAATATTTTGAGTATTTCAGTAAGCTTGTGATTTTTGGAGTACTTCTTCTCTTTTCGTATGCACTAATAGATGAAGCTCCAATTCCAATTCGGTGAGATAATCGAGCTTGAGATAATCTTTTTCGAATGCGTAAATATTTAAGGTTTTTATTTAGATTTTCCATGAAATAGCTTTTTTAAATTATATTTTCGAGCTGTAAATGTACGTGTTAATGAGCTTTTTTTAGTTAGAAAAGTACAATTCAAAAGCTTTTCTGTACATTTATATTAATTGTTGTTCTAAGTGATTTAAAATCAATCAATAATAGAGTGGCTAATGCTGAAATGATAGACTTGCCAGAAGTTAGCTATTCAATATTTAATACTGTAAGCCATGAAAGCATCAGATTTATTTGTGAAAGCATTGGAAAACGAAGGGGTGGAATATGTATTTGGTATACCAGGAGAGGAGAACTTAGATTTTCTAGATTCCTTAAAAGATTCGACCATAAAATTGATATTAACGAGACACGAGCAAGCAGCAGGCTTTATGGCTGCGACCTATGGCAGATTAACAGGAAAGCCAGGAGTTTGTTTGTCTACTCTTGGACCCGGAGCAACGAATTTGGTGACTGCTGCTGCCTATGCACAATTGGGCGCTATGCCAATGGTTATGCTAACCGGTCAAAAACCGATTAAAAAAAGTAAGCAAGGACGTTTTCAAATTCTTGACGTTGTAGATATGATGAGGCCAATCACTAAAATGACTCGTCAAATTGTGAATGGGAACAACATCCCTTCATTAGTTCGTGAGGCTTTTCGATTGGCTATGGAAGAAAGACCAGGTGCCGTGCATTTGGAATTACCAGAGGATGTGGCTACCGAAGATGTTGTTGAAGTTTTATTTGAGCCTAATCAAATCCGGAGACCTAATTCTGATGAAAAAGCAGTAATGAAAGCTGTTGCACTGATTCAATCAGCAAAACGTCCTTTATTATTAATTGGAGCGGGTGCTAATCGAAAAAGAACCTCAAAAGCTTTGTTAGATTTTATTGAGAAAACGGGAATTTATTTTTTCAATACACAAATGGGAAAAGGCGTGATTGATGAGCGTCATCCTTTGTACCTTGGAACTGCAGCTCTCTCTGCACACGATTATTTACATTGTGCGCTTGAGCGTGCCGATTTAATCGTAAATGTAGGTCATGATGTAATCGAAAAGCCACCTTTTTTTATGGAGAGTGGTGGTAAGAAAGTTATTCATGTAAACTTTTTCACGGCACAGGTCGATGATGTGTATTTTCCACAATTAAATGTTGTAGGAGATATTGCATATTCCATAAAGGAACTTAGTCGACAATTGAAAATTCAGAAACACTGGGATTTTGATTACTATGCTCGAATTAAAAAAGAAGTTGATTTGCACATTGCTGGCAATGCAGACAATTCAAAATTTCCGGTTATATCACAATATTTTGTTTCCGAGGTTAGAAAGGCAGTTCCCGAAGATGGGATTGTGACCTTAGATAATGGAGTTTATAAAATATGGTTTGCGCGAAACTACCCAGCTTATCAACCTAATACTGTATTGTTAGACAATGCCTTGGCTACAATGGGTGCAGGTTTTCCATCGGCAATGGGTGCAAAGATAGTTTATCCGAAAAGGAAAGTCGTAAGCATTTGTGGTGATGGTGGTTTCATGATGAACTCTCAGGAGTTGGAAACTGCTGTTCGCTTGGGTTTAGATTTGGTTATTGTAATATTAAACGATAGTGCTTATGGCATGATTAAGTGGAAACAAGCAGCGCAAAATCTAGAGAATTTTGGCTTAGATTATAAAAATCCTGATTTTGTGAAATATGCAGAAAGTTATGGGGCAAAAGGGTATAGAGTAGATTGTTCGGAAAATTTTGTGGCAGTTTTACAAAAATGTATTCATACTAAAGGTGTTCATTTAATTGATGTACCAGTTGATTATAGTGAAAATCATAAGGTGCTGAATGAAGAACTTTATGCGAAAACCTGTATTTTGTAGTATCAAACAAATAAGCTTATACAATGAACACGATAAAAGTAAATTCCCCTTTCGATGGGAGCTTAATTCAAGAACTTCCTTTGCATAATGAGCAACAGGTGGAAAATAAATTGGCCCGAGCACATGCATTGTTTCAAGATCGATCTCGTTGGATGGAGGCACATGAGCGAATTACGATTTTGGAAAAGACGAAAGAAATCATGCAAACTAGGGTGGAGGAACTCGCTAAAATTGCTACTTCAGAGGGAGGTAAGCCATATCAGGATAGTAAAGTGGAAGTATTACGTGCTATTAACGGTGTACAGTTAGCAATTGAGCACATTGGACAGTTAAAGGGAGAGCAGATACCAATGGGAACTACTGCTGCTTCGGTAAATCGTTGGGCATTTACCATGATAGAACCCATAGGAGTAGTTCTTAGTGTTAGTGCCTTTAATCATCCATTAAATTTGGCTGTACATCAAATTATTCCAGCCTTTGCTGTTGGTGCACCAGTTATTATTAAGCCAGCAACATTAACACCACTATCGGCAATCGAATTGGTGAAAATTATGAAAGAAGCAGGTTTGCCAGATGATTGGGCTGAGGTAGTTCTCTGCAATCGCCAAAATGCAGAAAAAATGGTGAAAGATAAGCGTGTGAATTATTTATCTTTTATTGGTTCGGCAGAAGTCGGTTGGAGTTTGCGTTCAAAGTTGGCTCCTGGTACTCGATGTGCGTTAGAACATGGAGGATCTGCACCTGTTATTGTTGAGGCTGATGCAGATTTATCTCAAACAATTCCTGCCCTAGCAAAGGGTGGTTTTTATCATGCTGGGCAGGTATGTGTTTCAGTACAGCGAGTGTATGTTCATGAAAGTATTGTTGATAAGTTTAGCTCACAATTGGTTGACAAAGCCGATGCAATGATTGTTGGAGATCCTATGAATCCAAAAACTGAAGTTGGTCCGCTAATTCAAACTTACGAGGTCGATCGGGTAGAACAGTGGGTAAACGAGGCAATAGCTGAAGGAGCAAAAGTGATGTGTGGAGGTAATAGAATTTCAAATACTTGTTATCAGCCAACCATTTTGTTGAATCCAAAGGTCGAATCGAAGGTTTCACAGCACGAAGTGTTTGGTCCAGTGGTTTGTATTTATTCTTATTCCGATTTGCAAGATGCAATTGATCGATCAAATTCTTTACCATTGGCTTTTCAATCTTCCATATTTACTTCAAATCTTGATGTTGCACTTGATGCGGTAAATCAAATGAATGCATCGGCCGTAATGGTAAACGATCATACAGCTTTCCGTGTTGATTGGATGCCTTTTGGTGGCCGAGATACTTCCGGGATTGGCACGGGTGGAATTCCCTATTCCATGCATGAAATGACACGTGAAAAATTGATGGTCATAAAATCTAATGTATTATAACTTATTTAAATGCTTTTTGAAGTATTTGACTTCTTGTGTTGCTGAAATTTGTTCATTGTATGTCGCATTTGTTAACCCTTTCAACCTAAGGGGTAAGTTGAATTGGAGTTCCTATGAATAAGTAGTATCAACTCGAAAAAGTCTATTTCCTAACATAGGAAGCTATCTAAATTATATTATCTTTGTTTGTTGTCAGAAAGACTGAATGAAATACGCTTGTATTCATTGATTTTACTGATACTTGAATGTAAGATTCTAAATATATTACTATGGCAAATCGACCTGTTACTATTAAAGACATTGCTGAGAAATTAAGTATTTCAGTTTCAACTGTCTCACGTGCTCTTAAGAACAATCCAGAAATTAGCTTAACAACCAGAGAAGCAGTTCAGAAATTGGCAAAGGAATTAAAGTACCAACCTAATCCATTGGCTGTTGCTTTAAAAACACAAAAATCAAATACAATTGGTGTAGTAGTACCTCAAATTGTTAGTTCTTTTTATGCTACTGTTGTAAAAGGAGTTGAACAGATTGCTGATGAGCACAATTATCAGGTGTTTGTTAGTTCTTCAAATGAGAAAATTGAAAAGGAAGAGAAAAATGTAAATGGGTTCTTGAACATGAGAATGGATGGAATTATTCTATCCCTTACCCGCGCAACAACTACATACGATCATATTCATAAAATTCAGGATTTAGGAGTTCCAATGGTGCTTTTCGATAGAACATCGAAAGAATTAGAAGTCTCTAAAGTTGTTGCTGATGACGCAGCTGCAGCACATACTGCAGTAACACATTTAGTTGATGGTGGAGCTAAGAGAGTTGCTTTCTTAACTGGACCTGAATTTATGCTATTTGGAAGAAACAGATTAAGAGGATATAAAAAAGCTTTGGCTGATAAAAATATTCCTTTAGACGAGACTTTAATTTCTAGATGTGACTTTACAGTTGAAGATGCTAAAAGATTGGTGTTAGAATTGTTAGGAAGATCAAATCGTCCAGATGCAATTTTTGCGATTAATGATGATATGGCAATTGGAGCTATCGCTGCAGCTAAAGAATTGGGATTAAAAATTCCTGCGGATGTTTCTGTTGTGGGATTCTCTAATTCTCGTAGATCAAGATATATGGAACCATCTGTATCTACAATGGATCAAAATCCAAAAGAAGTTGGTCGTGAAGCAGCTAAGTTGTTGTTTAGCCAAATGGAGAAAACTCCAGATGCGAAAAAAATAAAAGAAGTTGTTGTTCATGCCGATTTGATTGTAAGAACATCAAGCGACAAATAGAACTAAATAGATATAAAAAAAATCCTGCTTAAGTAAGCAGGATTTTTTTGTTTAAAAGTCTTCGTTTTGTTTTTTTACCAGCTCCTTGGTTGAAAGCAAACCGCAAGCTGCGAAAATGTCGAGACCTCTCGATCGTCTAATGGTAGTAGTAATACCTTTCCTTGTTAGTAGATCTTTAAATTCTTCCATTGTCTTTTCGTCTGATCCATCTAAAGGAGTATCTGGAATTGGGTGAAAGCGGATTAAGTTGATTCTGCATTTTATTCCATCAAGAATTTTACAAAGTTCTTTTACATGACTTGGAGAGTCGTTAATTCCTTTGAACATGATGTATTCGAAAGAGATTCTACGCTGTAATCCAAAATCAAAATCTTTGACAATCTTTAATACATCCTTTATTGGATATACATTTTGAACAGGCATTAATTTCTTTCTTTCGTCTTCGAAAGGAGTGTGTAAACTTATAGCAAGATGACATTCGCTATGGTTCAAGAATTCAATCATTCCAGGAATAATCCCAATTGTAGAAACGGTAATTCTTCTAGGGCTCATTGCCATTCCATAATCTGATGTCAAAATTTCTAATGACTTCATTAACTCAGGAACATTATCCAATGGTTCGCCCATTCCCATGTACACAATATTGGTAAGATTTTCTCTTTCAGGGAGGCTACGAACTTGATTGATGATCTCACCACTTGTTAACTGTCCTTGGAAACCTTGCTTTCCAGTCATACAAAACAGACATCCCATTTTACATCCAATCTGAGAAGATACACAAAGTGTGTTTCTTTTTTTATCTGGAATATAAGCCGTTTCTATAAATTTGTGAGCATGAGTAGTTGGGTAAAGATATTTCTTAGTTCCATCAACAGACTCTTGCACTTTGGTTGAAAGTGTAATCCCAATATCAAAATTTTCATTTAAAGCTGTTCTTGCTTTTAATGATAGATTTGACATGTCATCTATACTCTCTACGTTTTTTTTGTACAACCAATCGGCAATTTGCTTTGCCGTAAATTTGGGAAGTTTTAATTCGTTTACAATCTGAATTAATTCTTCTAATGTTTTTCCTAATAGGGTATCCTTAGCCATTATTCATTTTTTTATTTGCACAGAAGCCGTCTTTATTCAATGTAATAGCTTACTTAAAAGTAGATTTCTGCAACGATTCTATCGTAAGCAACGCCACGTTTAATTAGTAAATCTCGAACTTCTACTACCATTTCAGGACTGCCGCATAAAAAAAAACGACAATTAGTTGGTAGTTCTTCAATTTCTTGCAAATATCGTGTTAATCTTCCATGATACAAACCTTCACCGTCTTCTTGTGAACAACAGCGAATATATTTCTCTTTTAAAACTGGGACAAATTCATTTTCAAAGAAGAATGAATGTTGGTGTCTGCCTCCATGAATTAAGGTTTTGTTATTTAATAAACCTGTGCGAAAAAATGAAGAAAAAGGGGCAATTCCAGTTCCCGAAGCAATCCACCATGCAGGAGATTCATCATCAATAAAATCGCCATCAGGATCAGTTACATATAACTCCGATCCAGCCTTAATTTCGCTTAATCGGGGTGTTAACCATCCATCGTCTTTAAGATTGTACAAGATCTGCACTTCAGCCTCGTTTTCACCACTAGCAATAGTGTATAGTCGAGGAGTAACACTTAAATCTGTAGTCATACCAATGTATTGGCCAGCCTTAAAGTCTTTGGTTTTTTTATATTTAATAACGTAAACGCCAGGAGCAATTGCTTTGTTTTCAAGTACTATTGTTGTTGAAAGTTTGTTTTGTTGTTCTGTTTTTGATTCCATATATAATTCATTTGAATGAGGGCAAAGATAATAAATTATTTATAAAGGTTCTAAATTAGATTTGATGATTATTTAGATCATTATTAATCGCAAAAAAAATATGTCATGTTGAATATTATAATCGTTTAT
>JADGFH010001068.1 GCA_016743925.1 Labilibaculum sp. | reverse complement strand
CCTCAGACATGGTCGATTTTGAATATTCACTTTTTAAAAGATGACTTGCAATTTGAGGAATTTCTTCCTGATTAAAATATTTACCGTTTGCAAATTTTGAGATCTGAGCTAATGTCTCCTTTTGCGCTTGTAAATTTCTAGCTTCATTATTGTTTGGACTTACAATAAAATTCCCTTCTTGCTTTAACTCAGGAACTAAATCTTTTGACTTAATTACAAAAGAATAATTACCTTTAACCAGTGAATTAAGACGCAAGCTATATCGATCTAATTTTTGTTCAAATTGATAATTAAACATTTTCCCTTTCGAATCTTTTAATAAAAAATCAAAATTCGCATCATTTACCAATTGATAACTCTTATTGTAATATTCTGCATCAATTATAAACTCTTCTCCCTCACCAATATTCCTTGGATAATTTAAGCGCAATTGACTTCTCTTAACTTTTAGGGCCAAATATTGAATCATACGATTAATAAGTGATGAAAAGGATTCTACTGAATTATTCATTCGATAAGTGTGCAATTTCCATCGCCACAAACCTTCACCAAAAAACCAACCAATCTTCTGACTTCCAATATTCGAAAAAGCAATTTGTGGAATTTTCGTTTCTATTGATTTTATAATTTGCTCACCAAAAATCTGATGCTCAGAATTGAATTCATAGTTCACTATAGGAGACAATAATGGTGGTAATTCTTCAAGAATCTTTTGTTCTGTTTCTTTAAGTGTAAACAAATTAAAATTATCAGCCAATTTGAAAGATGATTCAGAAAATAATCCATCAATATTGCTAAAGTTAACGCCCAATTGACTAGAATTAAGCGCATTTAAGTTAGAAGCACCACCTAATACCATTAAAAGCGGAATCTCTTTCTCCCTCATTTGTTCAATCAAACTAGCATAGGAATTAAGCTTCGAAGGAATTTGATAAAGAACAATGAGATTATATTTTTCCAGATCAGGCTTTTTTTTTGATAGGTTTATTGTCTCGCAAGTATAATTCAAATTATCATCGATAGCTGATTTTAGTGCTGCAATATCAGGATGATATTGGTCAAAACAAACGGCAATAATCTGCTTATTATCTAATACATCAACCACAAATTCATGGTGATTATTTTCTTTTAATTGCTCATCTTTCCCTAATAAAACATCTACCTTAAATCTCTGTAATCCTGACGTTTCAGGACTAACAAAATAATCTTTCTCGACAAAAAAGGAATTAGAATTAATTTTAAATTGATCTGTAATCAATGTTTTAGCACCATTAGAAATTCTAAGTCTTACCAATTCATTTTCAAAATTTTGAGCCTTAAGTTCAATCCTTACGGGAAGCTTATTATTGATAAAACCAAGTTTATTTGATCTGATCGAATAAATTGCCAAATCCGCTAACCTTGCAGTATCTCCTAACTGTAAGGTATGAATTGGAAAGTTCACATCATCCAACAAATAATTTGGATTACTTCCTTTATTATAAATCCCATCGCTTGCTAAAATAATTTGAACATTTGAAGCGTAACCATAAGTTGATTTTAAATATTCAAGCAGCTGAGAAAAATCCGTATTTGTATCTGTGTAATCGAAACTTATTAACTCTTCTACTCTATTTCCAAAACTTAATTGATGAATGTTAAACTCTGAACTTACTGATTTAATAAAAGCTTCTATTGCTTTTGGATATTCATTAAGGTATTTAATAGAATCTTTGCTTATACATATGGACTGTGAATTATCTTGAGCAAAAACCAGAATAGGTTTTTCAATTCTCTCGTTAGAATATTTCAATTTAGGTCCTAACAACAAAAATAACAAACAAAAAAATGAAGTTCCTTTTAGAATGGACAAAAGGACAATTTTAGGTAAGGATATATCCTG
>JADGFH010000287.1 GCA_016743925.1 Labilibaculum sp. | reverse complement strand
ATCTGATATTATTTGTTTTCAAGAATTTAGAAGCACTAGTAAAGGTTTACTCTCGATGTATAATATCAAAAAAAAATTAGGTATTAAACATGCAATTAAGAGTAAAAAAGGAACCGATGTTGCCATTTTTTCGAAATACCCAATCACTCACCAAGGTGAAATTACATTTGAAAAAGGAAATTTAGGAAGTGCCATTTTTGCTGATCTAAAAATTGGAAAGAAAACCCTTCGAGTTTACAATCTTCATTTGGAATCGAATCGTTTTGTTAGAAAAAACTACAAGTTTATTAACAAGAAAGAATTTAAAGGTGACGAGCAAGAATTAGATGAGTTAAGAGATATCTCTTTTCGATTGAGACATGCCTTCATTCGAAGGGCAAAACAAGCACATATCATACGTACTCACATCGACAAATCGCCTCATCCAACACTTGTTTGTGGTGATTTTAATGATACCCCACAATCTTTCACCTATAATACTTTAAGAGATAATTATAAAGATTGTTTTAAGGAAAAAGGAACTGGAATTAGCACAACCTACTCAGGAGATTTTCCTTCTTTTAGAATTGATTACATATTGCATGATAAAAAATTGACATGCAATAAATACGAAAGAATTAAGAAAGAATATTCTGATCATTTTCCAATTCTCTCAGAACTATCCTTTAGCAAAAAGTAACTACTTAATTCTTATTTGATAATTGCGCTGACTTACATTGATGTTATAATCTTGCGTTTGATATTTTGCTATAATACTGATGGTTGTATCCAAAGGCATTCCACGTGTATAAGGAATTTCGTATCGCCCTGATCCACTTTTTGCATAAATTGGCTTCGCTACAACAGGAATGTATTTTTCCTTCATAAACCCAGAAACATAGAAAATTACATTCTTCGAATAATTGGTTAAAAACAGACTTAAAACAATTCTATCATCCTTAATAATTTTCTGAACTTCTATTCCTGGAAATTTGCTACGTAAACTACCATCTTTTCTATACTCTTTTAAACCAACTCCTGGCTGTCCCCTTAAGTAGGGAGTTTCTGCCCATAAATTTCCATTGGCATAATATTTTTTTTGAAGTCCATGCCTTTCATCCTCATGGTAGGGAGTTAAGCTGTATAATTTACCATTTTTATGAAATTTCTTAGAATAACCACTCTTCATATCATCCACATAAATAATTTCATCACTTATAGCACCAGAAGAATAATAAATACGAGTAAGGCCATTGCGAACACCATTCCGAAAGGTTATTTCAGCAGAAAGACGATTTTCATCATCGTATTGTTTCACGACACCATTCTCCACATAAGATTCATCGAGACTTACCTTTCTCCCACTCTTTTGCTCACAGGCAAAAAGAAAAATAATCAATATGAGATAAATAATTTTTTTCATTTAATGGTGTTTCTAAGGAGCTGATTCTAATTGTACAATTAATTGATTAATCATTATTCGGTGTTCCTTAAAAATAGCGTAAAGGACTGTAAGATGAAAATTATTCATCTATTAAATAATGTTAATTAAGAGGAATAGAAATATTTATTCAATTTTGATGCACAAAAATTGGCTAACTACATCATTTTTTTTCGCTTGAGCAAATAAGCTTGAAGTACTATTCTGAAATCTTCACGGATATCCGTTTCGATATAATCTATTGAGAATTGTCCACACAAAAGTTCCAATTCTGTAAAGAATTCCTTTTGCTTATTGCGATATAGATCGCGTATTTCGGATGGATTTAATTTAATACTTTCTCCTGTCTCTAAATCGATAAATTGACTAGGCCGATTTGCAAAATCAAATTCATTTTCAAACTGCTTGTCGCGGATTGAAAAAAGCAAAACCTCATGTTTATTAAAGCGCAAATGTTGCAAGGATTCCAGTATTTCCTTAGGAGATTCTTCACCAATAAAATCAGAGAAAATAATTACCAATGATCGCTTGTGAAGGCCTTCGGCTAATTGATGAAGTGTTTCGGAAATTTTGGTTTGTCTGTTCTTTCCTATATCCTCCTGATGATACACTTTATTTAAGGTGGCATACATCAATTGAGCGTGTGAGGTAGATAGCTTGGCTGGCGTAAGCATTTCAATTTGATCTGAAAATGTGCACAGGCCTACAGCATCTCTTTGTTTTCTTAAAAGATGAATTATGGCTGAAGCACAAAGCACCGAATAGCTTAGTTTACTCTGATGTTTTTGTTGATATGGAAAAAGCATTGACGAAGAAGTGTCCAATACAATGTGGGCTCTAAGGTTGGTCTCCTCTTCAAATTGTTTAACAAATAATTTATCGCTGCGAGCAAATAATTTCCAGTCGATGTGTTTGGTAGATTCTCCTTTATTGTACAAGCGATGCTCAGCAAATTCAACAGAAAATCCATGATATGGACTCCGATGTAGACCAATTAAAAAACCTTCAACAATTTGTTTAGCCAATAGCTCTAAATTATCAAATTCTTCAAATTGTATTAAATCTGTTAACTGCTTCAAAAGAATCTATTCTAAATTTAAAAGAAAAAAAAGGGCATAGAAAAAAGATCTCCATGCCCTCAAATATTTTATAATTTCTGCTTATAGTAAAGCGTCAATCTTTTCAGCAAGACTTGATTTAGGAACTGCTCCTACTTGTTTGTCAACAATTTCTCCACCTTTAAAGAACAAAATTGTAGGAATATTTCTGATTCCGAATTTTGCAGAAGTAGCAGGACTGCTATCAACATCCATTTTTGTTACAACAACTTTCCCATCATAATCATTAGAAAGTTCGTCTACGATTGGGCCAACCATTCTACATGGACCACACCATTCTGCCCAAAAGTCAACCAATACAGGCTTATCTGAATTCAACACAACTTCTTCAAAATTAGTATCGTTTACTTCAATTGTCATGGTAATCTATTTTTAAGTGTTTCGTATTTTATATAAACTTTTGCAATTTAATTAATTTTGAATTGAATATCAGAATTATTTTTAAAATATTCTATCAATTCAGTCGAAAGGTTTACCTTACACTTTCTGGAAAACATCTTGACCTTTACATTTTTTTCATCAGAAATAATAAAGTTCAACTTTAAGTTACCTTTATTTTCTTCCAAGCAACACGCCATCTCTGTAACCAGTTCGTTAGTAAGACTCCCTAATGGAATTTCAACAGTAAGCTCTTTTACTTTCTGCTCCAAAACGTCGGTAAGTAAACTAATACTTTTAACCTTAAACTCTAATTCGGTTGAATCTCTAGGCCATGATCGAGTTTGTACTCTACCATTAATAAAAACCGACATCCCTTCTATAAAGTAGTTATTGTATTCAACAAAATCTTTAGCAAAGAAAGCCAATTCAAACGAGTCTGAGAAATCTTCAATGTTAACAATTGCAAAAGGGTTACCATTTTTTGTAGTTCCTCGACGAATGGCA
The DNA here is from genome assembly GCA_016743925.1 of Labilibaculum sp. GTDB lineage: Bacteria > Bacteroidota > Bacteroidia > Bacteroidales > Marinifilaceae > Labilibaculum. Next base: position 3,779 of record JADGFH010000287.1, on the reverse strand, counting down.
GTTACCATTCCTGCAATATTTACATCCTTATCCTTAAAATTTGTCATCTCCGACGACAATTGCGTTAAAGTAGCATTACAGAAAGTTTCTATTTCCAATTTGTAATCATCAAGTGGATGAGCTGACAAGTAAATTCCGATTAACTCTTTCTCCTTGTTCAAGCGCTCCAGCTTATTCCACTCTGCACATTCAGGAACTTTAGGAGGAACAACCACATAATCTTCCACACCTCCAAACAAAGTTTGTTGAGAATTATTATTCTCCGCCTGCAACTTGTTTCCGTACTTCACCAAATATTCCATAAATGTAACATCGACTTCGTCAGGATGAAAATATTGACTACGTTTCAACCCAAAGCTATCGAAACCTCCAGACATGGCAAGATTCTCAAGTGTTCTCTTATTTACAGATCTTAAATTTACACGCTCTACGAAATCAAAAATATCTTTGAATGGACCATTTTTTCTTTCTTCAATAATATCAGCAACGGCCTGCTCTCCAACACCCTTAACTGCAGCCATTCCAAATCTAATAGCTCCTTCTTTATTTACGTTAAAACGAGCATACGATTCATTCACATCTGGTCCTAAAACTGGCATTCCCATTCGCTTACACTCATCCATGAAAATCGTCACTTTCGTGATATCAGATAAGTTACGACTAAGTACAGCAGCCATAAATTCAGCTGGATGATGCGCTTTTAAATAACCAGTTTGATAAGCAATATACGCATAACATACCGAGTGAGATTTATTAAAAGCGTACTTCGCAAAAGCTTCCCAATCGGACCAGATTTTTTCAATCAATTTATCGGCCTTGACATTATCTCCGTCAACACCTTCCATAAACTTAGGGTTATCATGACACCCATTAATGAACTCAACTTTTAGCTGATCCATCATTGAAATAATCTTCTTACCCATTGCCTTACGCAAGGAATCTGACATACCACGAGTAAATCCACCCAAGGCACGAGACTGAAGCATCACCTGTTCTTGATATACTGTAATTCCATAAGTATCTTTCAGGTAATCCTCCATTATTGGATGATCGTAAGCAATTTCCTCTTCACCATTTTTTCTTCTGGTAAACGAAGGGATATATTCCATTGGTCCCGGTCGATACAAAGCATTCATGGCAACCAAATCTTCAAATCGATTTGGTTTTAATGCACGCAAGTGCTTCTTCATTCCTGGCGACTCAAACTGGAAGATTGCAGTTGTTTCACCTTTACTAAACAGCTGAAAAGTTTCTTCATTTTCAAGATCTACCTGGTTGATATCAATATCAATACCTTTAGATAGCTTTACGTTAGCCAACACTTCTTTGATGATGGATAATGTTTTTAGCCCAAGGAAATCCATTTTTAGCAGCCCGATATCCTCCACATAACGACCATCGTACTGTGTTGTTAATAACTCTTCTCCTTTGGTTGGCATCACTGGTAGATGCTCTACCAAAGGGTTCTTACCTATTAAAACACCACAAGCATGCACTCCTGTTTGTCTTACCGATCCTTCAAGAGATTCGGCAAATTTAATGGTTTGGGCTATAAGTGGATTAGGGGAATTCTTTTCTTCAAGCAAAGCAGGCTCTTCTTCGTATGCCTTCTTAAAACTCATCTTTGGTGCTTCCGGCACTAGCTTGGTCAATCGGATGGCTTCCGACAAATCCAAACGTAATACTCGTGCCACATCTTTAATGGAACTCTTGGTGGCCATAGTACCAAAGGTACAAATATGAGCAACTTTATCTTGCCCGTATTTCTCTGTCACATAATCCAACACTTGCTGTCTACCATCATCATCAAAATCAATATCCACATCGGGCATTGAAACACGATCTGGATTTAGAAAACGCTCAAACAGCAAATCATATTTAATCGGGTCAACATCAGTAATTGAAATACTATAAGCTACAACAGAACCTGCAGCTGAACCTCGACCAGGACCTACAATAACTCCGTTATCTTTAGCCCAATTAATAAAATCCTGTGTTATCAAGAAATAACCAGGAAAACCCATTGTTTTAATTGTATCCAGCTCGAAATTAAGACGCTCAACTACATGCTCCTCAAGAACGTCACCATAACGAACCTTAGCACCTTCGAATGCAAGATATTCAAGATAATCAGCCTCTAATTTAATTGGTAATACTTTATCGTAGCCACCTAATTTTTCATATCGATCTTCTTTAAACTCCTCAATCAAAGCTGCATCGTCATATTTCTCTTTATAGCTTTCTAAAGTTCCAAACTCTTCTGGTATATCAAAAGGAGGCATAATAGGATTGGCATTGAGCTCAAAAGCTTCTACTTTATCAGCTATCTCCATTGTATTTGCAAGTGCATCTGGCACATCAGCAAAGAGCTCATTCATCTCTTCTGTTGTCTTAAACCATTCTTGCTTGGTGTAACGCATTCGTGTCGGATCGTCGTAATCACGTCCTGTGTTTAAACATACAAGTACATCGTGCGCTTCTGCATCTTCGGGGTTCACAAAATGTGAATCGTTAGTCGCAATAACCTTAACACCAAGCTCTGCACCCAATCCACGAATAATCTTGTTCACCCTCACTTGCTTTTCCCAAACATCGCCCTTCAAACGAGGGTCATTATTGGGATGGCGCATAATCTCCAGATAATAATCTTGTCCAAATACATCCTTAAACCATAGAATCGTTTCTCTGGCCTTTTCAATATTTCCATTCATGATGTGCTGCGACACTTCACCACCAAGACAAGCACTACTCACAATTAATCCTTCATTATATTCTTCGAGCAATTCCTTGTCGATTCGAGGCTTATAATACATACCATCAGTATGCGCAATTGATGTTAACCTCAGAAGATTCTGATATCCTTTATAGTTTTTAGCCAGTAATATAATGTGATGACCTGATCCATCCCCTTTATTTTCTTTTACCAAATGTCCGCGCCTTGCTACGTAGGCTTCAACACCAATTATTGGCTTTATACCTGCTTTGCTGCAGGCAACATGAAATTCTTTTACGCCAAACATACTTCCATGGTCGGTTATAGCTACAGCAGCCATTCCGTCTTCTTTAGCTTTTGCAGCAATTTGAGCAGTTTTCGCAGCTCCATCGAGTATGGAATATTGCGTATGAACATGCAAATGAACAAAAGATTGAGGGATGATATTCTTTGTTGCCTCTTTTCTCTTGCGCTCTTCTTCTTGAATAGAAATATCGTCGAAAGCAGTGTTGACCTTAAAAGATTCGTATTCGATACCAACCAATTCTATGGAATCAGGATTATTCAGCTTAAACGCATGAATCTGCTCAGAATCCAAATAAAAAAGTTCAGAACTTAGTCCATCAACTCTAATTAATTCCAAGAAGCAACGAGAGGTAGCTTCCACATCTGCAGCCGCATTATGAGCTTCTGCAAAAGGAACCTTAAATAGCTTCATATGAAGCTCGGTTAGCGTAGGATTTTTGAGTTGGCCTCTGCGTTTCAAATCGCAATATTCCTTACTGCCTGTCATGGTATCAAGAGAAGACGCTTTAACCAATTCCTGCTCCTCCATCTCACAACGCAAAAGTTCACAGCCTGCTATATTGATATCGAAGGAAACATTATGTCCGATAATAAACTTTGATTTCCTCACATCCTCCATAAAATCCAGTAGAGCATCTTTAAGAGGAATTCCTTTTTCTTGAGCTATTTCTGTTGTAATACCATGTACCGCCACCACATCTTCAGGAATGGTATAGCCATCAGGTGTGATAACATGATTTTTTGCAAATAGGAAATTACC
>JADGFH010000286.1 GCA_016743925.1 Labilibaculum sp. | reverse complement strand
AGGTTGATCTGGGTTAAACCAGATCAACCTTATTATAAACGGGTGTAGCTCAGTTGGCAGAGCACTGGTCTCCAAAACCAGGTGTCGGGAGTTCGAGTCTCTCCACCCGTGCAAAGACAAACAAGCCTTATGAAACTAAAAATTTATTTTGAAGAAGTTTATAAAGAACTAGTTCAGAAAGTATCTTGGCCATCATGGTCTGAACTTCAGAGTAGTGCAATCGTAGTTATGGTTGCTTCCGCTATTATTGCGACAGCAATATTTGCAATGGACTTTGGGTTCAAGAATTTGATGGATGTTATATACAAAATGTTTTACTAATTCTTGAAGAAAAAGATGGCTGAAATTGATAGAAAATGGTATGTTCTTAGGACTGTCGGAGGGAAAGAAAAGAGAGTCAAGGAGTATATTGATAGTGAAATTTCTAATCTTGAACTTCAGGAGTATGTATCACAGGTTCTAATTCCTACCGAAAAAGTGTTTCAAGTGCGTAACGGTAAGAAGATTAGCAAGGAAAGAATATTCTTACCAGGCTATATTCTTATTGAAGCAGCGCTCGTCGGAGAAATCCCCCACATCCTTCGTGGTATCACGAATGTGATTGGCTTCCTGGGAGATACCAAAGGCGGAGACCCTACACCAATGCGAATGTCAGAAGTGAATCGTATTCTTGGAAAGGTTGATGAATTAGCTAATAAAGATGAGGAAATTAACATTCCTTATTTTGTTGGTGAAATGATTAAGGTAACGGATGGACCTTTTAATGGTTTTACTGGTGTGATTGAAGAGGTTAATGCAGAGAAGAAGAAACTGAAAGTTATGGTTAAAATCTTCGGACGTAAAACTCCTCTTGAATTAAGTTTCATGCAAGTAGAAAAAGAATAATTAAATCCTTTAGAAAAGAAAGCTATGGCTAAAGAAGTTGCAGGATTAATCAAATTGCAGATCAAAGGTGGTGCTGCAAATCCTTCACCCCCAGTAGGACCTGCGTTAGGTGCTAAAGGGGTTAATATTATGGATTTTTGTAAACAATTCAATGCAAGAACTCAAGATCAGGCTGGAAAAGTAATCCCTGTGGTGATTACTGTCTATTCTGATAGTTCTTTCGAATTTATTACAAAAACTCCTCCCGTTGCTGTTCAAATTCTAGAAGCTGCAAAATTAAAATCTGGATCTCCAGAGTCTAATCGTAAAAAAGTTGGTTCAATTACTTGGGATCAAGTTCGTGCGATTGCAGAAGGGAAGATGAAAGATTTGAATGCTTTTAAAGTAGAAAGCGCCATGAGTATGGTTGCTGGAACAGCAAGAAGTATGGGTGTCACTATTAGTGGTGATAGTCCTCTTAATCAATAATTATAAAATACTGCAAGTAAAATGGGTAAACTAACAAAAAATAGTAAGTTAGCTTCAGCAAAAGTGGAGACTGGTAAGCTATATTCTATCGATGAAGCAGCAAAATTGGTTAAGGAGATTACATCTACCAAATTTGACGCTTCAGTGGATATGGATGTTCGCTTAGGAGTTGACCCACGAAAAGCTAACCAAATGGTTCGTGGTGTTGTTACCCTTCCTCATGGTACTGGTAAAAATATTCGTGTTTTAGTTCTTTGTACTCCTGATAAGGAAGAAGAAGCTAAAGCTGCAGGTGCTGACTTTGTTGGCCTTGATGATTATGTTGCCAAGATCAAAGGTGGATGGACTGACGTTGATGTTATCATCACAATGCCTACTGTTATGGCAAAAGTTGGAGCTTTGGGACGAGTTTTAGGACCACGTGGTTTAATGCCAAATCCTAAATCTGGTACAGTAACAATGGACATCGCTAAAGCGGTAACCGAAGTAAAAGCTGGAAAGATTGATTTTAAGGTCGATAAATATGGTATTATTCACTCTTCAGTTGCTAAGGCATCTTTTGACGCGGAAAAAATTATTGATAACGCAAAGGAATTTGTGGGAATTATCAATAAATTAAAACCTTCTGCAGCAAAAGGAGTTTATATCAAGAGTGTTTATTTGTCAAGTACAATGAGTCTTGGAATTCAAATAGATCTTAAATCTATCCTTGACTAATATTAATTTTTAATCAAGACCTTAGTAATCATGAAAAGGGAACAAAAAATTCAGATTATTGATAGCTTGACGGAGGAAATCAACGCTTCAAATCACTTATATCTTACTGATATTTCAGAAATGGATGCAGTACAAACATCAGCTCTTCGTAGAGCATGTTTTGAAAAAGATGTTAAGTTGGTTGTTGCGAAGAATACACTTCTTCGAATTGCTTTGGAAAAAGCAGAAGGTGAATATGAAGGTTTAACTGAGTCATTAAAAGGTGCTTCATCTATAATGTTATCAGAAACTGGAAACGTGCCTGCTAAGCTTATCAAAGAGTTCCGAAAGGGACATGATAAACCTATCCTGAAGGCGGCCTACGTTGAAGAGTCGATTTATATTGGAGACAATGAGTTGGAAGCTCTTTGTACTATTAAGTCTAAAGAAGAACTTATTGGTGATGTTATTGCATTGCTTCAATCTCCAATCAAGACTGTTATCTCTTCGTTGGAATCAGGAAAGAATATTCTGGCTGGTGTTGTAAAAACACTTTCAGAAAAAGAGTAATATATTTAGTAAATAATTTTTAAAAACTGAACAAAAATGGCAGATTTAAAAAAGTTTGCAGAAGAATTAGTTAATTTGACTGTAAAAGAAGTAAGTGAGTTAGCTGAGATCTTAAAAGATGAGTACGGAATTGAGCCAGCTGCTGCTGCTGCTGTTGTTGCAGGTCCTGCTGCAGGTGCTGAAGCTGCTGCTGAGCAAACTGAATTTGACGTAGTTCTTCTTGCTGCTGGAGGTTCTAAACTAGCTGTAGTAAAGTTAGTTAAGGAATTAACTGGTCTTGGACTAAAAGAAGCTAAGGCTGCAGTTGATGCTGCACCAGCTCCATTGAAAGAAAAAGTTTCTAAGGAAGAAGCTGAAGCACTTAAAGCACAATTAGAAGAAGCTGGAGCTGAAGTTGAACTTAAATAGAAGCGTAAAGACCTATATATAAGGTTATTTTGGTTTAGAGTTCCTAACCGGGACTCTAAGCCTTTTTGTTGTTTATTATCGTTTAGGTTCAATTAATTTTAAGTAAATGTCTTCAAATACAATTAGTCAAAGAATTAGTTTTACTTCAAATAAGAATCAGTTTCTATACCCTGATTTTTTAGAAGTACAATTAAAATCTTTTCAAGACTTTTTTCAGCTGGAAACTACCCCGGAGAAAAGAACGAACGAAGGATTATTTAAGGTATTTAGCGAGAATTTTCCGATTACTGATACCAGAAATAATTTCGTATTGGAGTTTCTCGACTATTTTGTTGATCCACCCCGCTACGCAATCGAAGAATGTATCGAAAGAGGTTTAACTTATAGCGTACCGCTAAAAGCTAAACTAAAACTTTATTGTACTGATCCAGAGCATGAGGATTTTGATACTGTAATTCAAGATGTATATCTTGGAACAGTTCCTTATATGACCGAGAAAGGAACTTTTGTTGTAAACGGAGCAGAACGCGTTGTTGTTTCTCAGCTTCACCGTTCGCCAGGTGTGTTCTTTGGACAAAGTGTACACGCCAACGGAACCAAATTATATTCTGCCAGAATTATTCCATTTAAAGGTTCTTGGATTGAATTTGCAACAGACATCAATAATGTCATGTTTGCTTATATTGATCGTAAGAAAAAGCTACCTGTAACTACATTGCTACGTGCTATTGGTTACGAGAGTGATAAAGAAATTTTAGAAATTTTTGATCTGGCTGATGAAATTAAAGTTTCTAAAACCGGACTTAAAAAAGTTGTTGGTAGAAAACTTGCCGCTCGTGTTCTTAAGTCTTGGATTGAAGACTTCGTAGATGAAGATACAGGAGAGGTTGTTTCAATCGAACGTAATGAGGTAATTATTGATCGTGAGACAATAATTGAACCAGAACATATAGAGGAAATTCTTGAGTCAGGGGCTAAGACTATTTTATTGCATAAGGAAGAGCAAAATCTTGCTGATTATGCAATTATTTATAATACTCTTCAGAAAGATCCTTGTAACTCTGAAAAGGAAGCAGTTCTTCATATTTATCGTCAGTTGAGAAATTCTGAGCCACCAGATGAGGCTACAGCTCGCGACGTTATTGATAAATTATTCTTCTCTGATAAGCGTTATGATTTGGGTGATGTGGGTAGATACCGTATCAACAAAAAATTAAACTTAAATACAGATGGCGATACGAAAGTATTGACCAAAGAGGATATTATTGAAATTATCAAGTATTTGATAAAATTATTGAATGCGCGTACTGATGTTGATGATATTGATCACCTTAGTAATCGCCGTGTTCGTACAGTTGGAGAGCAATTACACACACAATTTGGTGTTGGTTTAGCTCGTATGGCACGTACCATTCGCGAAAGAATGAATGTTCGTGACAATGAGGTGTTTACTCCAATTGATCTGATTAACTCTAAAACACTTTCTTCTGTTATTAATTCCTTTTTTGGAACTAATGCACTTTCTCAATTTATGGATCAAACGAATCCATTGGCTGAGATTACGCACAAAAGAAGAATGTCGGCACTTGGGCCAGGTGGTCTTTCTCGTGAAAGAGCTGGTTTCGAGGTTCGAGATGTTCACTATACTCACTACGGACGTTTATGTCCAATTGAAACTCCAGAGGGACCGAATATTGGTCTGATTTCATCTTTGTGTGTTTATGCAAAGATTAATAATCTAGGATTTATTGAAACTCCATACCGTAAGGTTGTTGATGGAAGTGTTAATTTATCTAACGAAGGAGTTAATTATTTATCTGCTGAAGAAGAAGAAGGTTTAACTATTGCACAAGCTAATGCTCCATTAAACGAAGATGGTTCATTTGTTAATACAAAAGCTAAATCTCGTAAGGATGGGGACTTCCCGTTTGAAGAAATTAGTAGTATCGATTTGATGGACGTTGCTCCAAACCAGATTGCTTCTATCGCTGCTTCATTAATTCCTTTCCTTGAGCATGATGATGCCAACCGTGCATTGATGGGATCGAATATGATGCGTCAAGCAGTACCGGTTATTAGTCCTGAGTCTCCTATTGTAGGTACAGGTCTTGAGGGAAATCTTGTAAGAGATTCTAGAACTCAGATTTGTGCTGAAACAAATGGAGTTATTGAATTCGTTGATGCAACTAAGATTGTTATTGCATACGAGCGTTCTGAAGAGGAAGTTTTCGTTAGTTTTGAAGGAAATAGCATAACCTATTTACTTCCTAAATATGGAAAAACGAATCAAGGAACAACTATGGATCTTAAGCCAATTGTAGCTAAAGGTGATAAAGTTGTTACAGGACAGATATTAACTCAAGGATACGCAACTCAATTAGGAGAACTTGCCCTTGGTCGTAACCTTAAGGTTGCTTTTATGCCTTGGAAAGGTTATAACTATGAGGATGCGATAGTAATTTCTGAAAGAATTGTTAAGGATGACGTATTTACATCGGTTCATGTTGATGAATACTCATTAGAAGTTCGTGACACAAAACGAGGTATGGAAGAATTAACTTCTGATATTCCTAACGTTAGTGAAGAAGCAACTCGTAACCTTGATGAGAATGGATTGATTCGTATTGGAGCTAATGTAGAGCCAGGCGATATCTTGATTGGTAAGATTACTCCTAAAGGAGAATCTGATCCATCTCCTGAAGAGAAATTACTTCGTGCAATTTTTGGTGACAAAGCAGGTGATGTTAAAGATGCTTCATTAAAAGCGTCTCCATCATTAAGAGGAGTTATCATTAATAAGAAATTATTCTCTCGTTCTGTAAGAGATCGTAAATCCAAACAATCTGATAAGCCGTTAATTCTTAAGTTGGATGAAGAGCTAGAACAGCATATTCATGAACTAAAGAATAGGTTAATAGACAAGTTATTCATTTTAGTAAACGGAAAAACTTCGCAAGGGGTTAAAGATTACTTAAGTGTTGACGTAATTCCTAAAGGAGTTAAGTTTACTCAGAAACTTTTGGCGGATATCAGCTTTATGGAAATTAATCCAAATAAGTGGACAACCGATAAGGATAAGAACGAAACGATTAAGAAATTACTGCATAATTACATCATCAAGTACAAAGAGCTTGAAGGTGCTAACAAGCGTAAGAAATATAACGTTACCATTGGAGATGAAATGCCGGCAGGTATTATTCAAATGGCCAAAGTATATGTGGCTAAGAAGCGTAAGCTCCAAATTGGTGATAAAATGGCAGGTCGACATGGTAATAAAGGTATTATATCACGTGTTGTACGTGAGGAAGATATGCCTTTCCTTGAAGACGGATCTACAGTAGATATTTGTTTGAATCCACTTGGTGTGCCATCACGTATGAACCTTGGACAGGTATTTGAAACTGTACTTGGTTGGGCAGGTAAAGAACTAGGATTGAAATTTGCTACACCTATCTTTGACGGTGCATCTCTTAAAGAGATTACTGAATATACAGATAAAGCTGGAGTACCAGCCTTTGGTAAAGCATATTTACATGATGGTGGTACCGGTATTCGATTTGATCAGCCAGCAACGGTAGGTATTATCTACATGCTGAAACTGGGTCACATGGTTGATGATAAGATGCACGCACGTTCTATTGGACCATATTCATTGATCACGCAGCAACCTCTTGGAGGTAAGGCTCAATTTGGTGGTCAGCGTTTTGGAGAGATGGAGGTTTGGGCTCTTGAGGCCTTTGGTGCAGCTCATATCTTACAGGAAATCCTTACCGTTAAATCGGATGATGTGGTTGGTAGAGCGAAAGCATACGAATCTATCGTTAAAGGTGATCCAATGCCTAGCCCTGGAATTCCAGAATCTCTTAATGTATTATTACATGAACTAAGAGGTTTAGGTTTAAGCGTTAAATTAATATAAGCCTTATTATAAGCGAATGCTGGGTTTTCCCGGCATTCGCCTTGCTTGAAACAATATTGTTAATTTCCTAATTTTCAACATATGGCATTCAGAAGAGATAACAAAGTAAAGAGTAGTTTTACAAAAATCTCTATCAGTCTTGCTTCGCCCGAAGAGATCCTAGAGAGATCCAGTGGAGAAGTTCTAAAGCCTGAAACCATCAACTATCGTACTTATAAACCAGAACGCGACGGGTTATTCTGTGAAAGAATTTTCG
>JADGFH010001067.1 GCA_016743925.1 Labilibaculum sp. | reverse complement strand
ATTTATAGCACTCGGAGTTTTAATCTTTTTTGGTGTGCTGGCCGGATTGTTGCCAGCGCAAAGAGCCATAAGAATTAAACCTGTTGATGCATTACGATACGAATAAAAATAATTGATAATCCGAAAATAGCACTAGCCATGAAAAAAGTATTCAGAATTGCCATAATTGTATTTTTTATCGCTCTATTTATAGGAACCATTGGTTTTCTATATCAGAAATCGAAAGCGAAACCTGTAGTTTACAATACAAAATCGCCAGAAATTACGGATATTATTAAAAAAACAGTTGCCACAGGTTCTGTTGTTCCAAGAAAGGAAATTGCAATTAAACCTCAAGGAGTTTCAGGAATTATCGAAACCCTATATGTAGAGGCAGGAGCAATGCTTAAAAAAGGTGATCCAATTGCCAAAATTAAGATTATTCCAGATATGATTAACTTGAACAGCGCTGAATCTAGAGTTAATGTTGCTCAAATTAATTTTGAAGATTCTGAAATTAACTACAACAGAGACAAAGCTTTGTTTGATAAAAAAGTTATTTCAGCTACTGATTTTCAAAAAACACAACTATCCTTCAGAAACTCAAGAGTTGAATTACAAACTGCAAAAGACAATCTTCAATTAATTAAAGAAGGTGTAACGAAAAATTCAGCAAGCGCAACAAATACAATTATCAGATCAACCATTCAAGGTATGATTTTAGATATCCCTGTAAAGGAAGGAAACTCGGTAATTCAAAGTAATTCATTTAACGATGGTACTACCGTTGCAATTGTTGCCGATATGGGTGAAATGATTTTCCAAGGTAAAGTTGATGAAACTGAAGTTGGTAAAATTGTTCAAGGCATGAATTTAGAATTAACTATTGGAGCAATCGAAGATGTTAAATTTGATGCTCATCTTGAATATATCTCACCAAAAGGTGTTGAAGAAAATGGAGCAATTCAATTCGAAATTAAAGCTTCTGTTAAACTTCAAAAAGATTTCTTTATTAGATCTGGTTATAGCGCAAATGCTGAAATTGTATTGGATCGTAGAGAAAAAGTACTAGCGGTAAACGAAAGTCTTCTTGAATTTAAAAATGATTCCACTTTTGTAGAGATTGAAACATCGGAACAAGTATTCGAAAAACGCTTCATTAAAACTGGTATATCTGATGGTATTAACATCGAGGTACTGGAAGGAATTACAAAAGATGATATGCTAAAAGGGGCAAAGAAGAAAAAAATTGAAAAAATTAAAGAAGATAAGGACAAAGAATAAATTAGCCATTTTCCAATTAATTTTTTGGCACTAATTGGCCGGATATCATGTTCTAGTTAGATCAAAAAAACACATTCACATGAAAAAAATATTATTACCCATACTTGCATTTGTTTTTTCCATTTCAGCAGTTAATGCTCAGGAATTATGGGATTTGGAAAAATGCATCAATTATGCAAAAGAACACAATATTAGCCTGCAGTTGAGAAAACTGGATGCTGAAATTCAGGCAAATAATACCAAGCAATCAAAACTAAGCTTGTTACCTAATTTAAATGGTAACACAGGTTACAATTTTAATTACGGTCGCTCGCTTAAAGCGGATAACACCTACGAGAATCAGAACAGTCAAACTGGTTCTTTAGGACTTTCATCAAGAGTTACATTATTTGATGGATTGCAGAATTGGAATACTGTAAAACAAAATGAATTGGATCTAAAAGCTTATTTGCAAGATGTTGAAAAAGCGAAAGAAGATTTGGCTTTAAACATTACTTCCTACTTTTTGGATATCCTATTTAAAAAAGAAATATTACAAATTGCTCACGAACAACTAAAGGTTACTGATCTTCAAATTAAAAGAACAGAAGTATTAGTTGAAGCTGGTACGCTACCTAAGGG
>JADGFH010000285.1 GCA_016743925.1 Labilibaculum sp. | reverse complement strand
GTATTCAGCTTCCTTCATTTTTTCATTTACATCTTTGTAGTTTAGTACATAGCTGTTGGCCTTTTCAAAATGATGAAAAGCTTTAACCGCATCTGCACGAGTGCCTTTGTCAAGGTCTAGCATTCCAGCGGCATAACATTCAGGAGCTGCATTTTGCTTTGCCATATTTTCTTCGTGCTGAAATTGCTTTGGATGTGAAATTATGCGCAATGCACCAGGGCATCGTCTAATTTCATTAGCCATTCTGTTTAAGCTTTGGTAGTGCCCAACTGTTTTTGAATGTTTAAACGGATCATTCGAACTCAACAAGTAACTAATTTCTTGTTCGTACCAATTCACAGCCAAAGGATAACTTTCTTTTAAAGTCAACTGAGCCTTTTCTTTGTCAGGATTGGAACGTAAGCGATCTACCGATTTAAGAACCGCCGAATAGTAATCTCCATTTTGAAGCGCCTTATTACCAGTGCTGCAGCTTGCAACAATAAAAAGTAATGCAATAAGTGTGTAGTGGGTAAATTTGTTCATAGAATGTTGGATCTTCGTTTTGTGCAAATTTAATTTTTAATTTGAGATTACGCTACTAAGTCTACAAAGTTCTGTTTTTGCACATAAACTTTCCTTTTTAGAGCTATTCTGTAATGCATCTAATTTGTGGTAAACAAATACCGAACCAAACTATTCGAATACGTATTTTAAAAAATTATTAGGAGGCAAGAGGTAACTTAGCTTATTAATCCTAATAGCTTATTTAAAATCCTTACTTTTGAGGTTCAAGAAAGAGATAGAGACTGTGACGAAAAGAAAGATTGAACTACTGGCACCGGGTGGAAGTATAGATTCCATAAAAGCGGCAATATTGGCTGGAGCAAATGCAATTTATTGTGGTTTAGATAAATTTAATGCTAGAAATAGAGCGGCAAATATCGATTTTGAGGCTTTGCAAGGAGTTCTTCATCTAGCACACAAGCACGACTGTGAAATTTTTCTTACGCTAAATATTATTATTCTCGAAAGTGAGTTTTCGGCCCTGGTCACTTTGTTAAATAAGTTACAGAATACAAGCATCGATGGTGTTATTGTACAGGATATTGGCCTTCTATATATTTTAAGGAAGTATTTCCCTCGCTTAAATATTCATGCATCAACGCAGATGACAACGCATAACGAGGGGCAAATTAAATTTCTGAGTAAACTTTCGGCTACACGCGTAAACCTATCAAGAGAATTAAACCTAAAGGAGATAAAGGCTTTAAGTACCGTGGCGCATCAGCAAGAGATGCTAAGCGAGGTTTTTGTTCATGGATCCAATTGTATTTCCTTTTCAGGGATTTGTTATATGAGCTCGGTACATGGCGGAAATTCTGGTAATAGAGGCAGATGCAGTCAGCCCTGCAGAGATCGATACATTACAACTACGGTAGGAAAGGAGTATCCGCTTAATTTAAAAGATAATTCTGCAATTTATGATCTTAAGGAATTGTACGAAGCAGGAGCTGATTCCCTGAAAATAGAAGGGCGAATAAAGAGTTCCGATTACGTTTATACGGTTGTTGATACTTGGAGAAAACAGCTCGATCTATTTAATGCCACGAGTAAAGTAGGAGTAGATAATAGCATTTTGCACAAAGTGTTTAATCGTAACTTTTCGAATACTTTACTCAAAGGAGAAATCAGTAAGGAGATGTTTATTGATAATCCTCGCGATCATTCCATAAAGCATTTGTCTGAAATTAATTCTTATGCCACAGCAGATGAATTGGAGGCAGGGCAATTAAAATTATATAAAGAAAAAGAAGAGATTAAAAGCTCTGTTGAGGATAAGATAAATAGTATTAGTGCATTAAAAGTTGCACTGCAAATAAAGCTATCGGGAAAACCAACGGAGCCATTAAAAGTTGCAGTGAGAACACCAGATTCTGAATTTGAATTTTTTTCAGCATACAATTTGTTGGACAAAGGCACTGAGGCCTTAAATAAGGAAATGGTTTTGAAGCGATTTAAAACTTTTAATGAGACAGAATATTTCATCGAAGAATTGAACTTGGAGGATATAAAGGGCGATGTTTACATCTCTTTTAAAGAGTTGACCGCTCTTAAGAAACGAATCCTGTTCATTTTAAACGAATCTCGAGAAACACTTGAGCCTGTTAAACTCCCTGCAATAAAAAGGATGGCTAAAGAGAATGAAAAACCGAGTCTTTCTGTTTTGATTTCCTCCGAAGAAGATATTTCTCTTGTTACCGAAACGAAGGCAAAGATCTATTTTCAATTGCCTAATAGTTTTAAGGGTCAACTTGAAGTTTATGTAGATTTATTCACTCAAAATGAAAAAATAATTCCTTATTTCCCTTCGGTGATTATAGGTGAAGATTATCATGCCGCTGTGCAATTTTTGCATCGCGTAAAGCCAAAATTAATTGTCACAAACAACACAGGAATTGCCTACGAAGCAAATCAGCTAGGAATCGATTGGATTGCTGGCCCACACTTAAACATTGCAAACTCGTATAGCTTACTTTCTTTAAAAGAGGATTTTAATTGTTCTGGAGCTTTTATTTCCAATGAGTTGAATAAGAATCAAATTCAGAACATTAAAAGGCCAGAGGATTTTCAACTTCATTATAGCTTGTATCATCCAATTGTGCTGATGACGAGCAGACAATGTTTGTTTCATCAGGTAACTGGTTGTGAAAAGAATAAAGTAGATAATACCTGTATTCAATCTTGTGAGAAGCTTTCATCCATTACGAATTTAAAAAAGGATTCTTTTTTGATTGAAAAATCGAAAGGGAATTATCATACCATTTACAATACTAATAATTTCCTCAATACTGCTATTCTTAACGATTTATCTAGTGTTTTTTCTTCTTGTATGATTGATTTACGAGATGTGAAAACAGAAACGAAACTAGGCCAAGACAAGCTGGAAGTTATTTCGCTTTTTGAAAATTTAATGAACGGAAATACAGATTCCGAAAAAGAAGTAAAGAAAGCAATCTATCCATCTGTAAATGGGCAATACAAAAAGGGAATATAGTTGTTTCCTTAAAATGAAAGAGTAATCTTTGCACGATCAAAAAAATAGATCCTTAATCCCTATTTGCAGACGAAAATAATGGAAGAGAATAAAGCAAAAGCTAAAAAAGTCAATCTAAGATTTCAGCCAAGAGGTTGTAATATTCTTCACGAAGACCAAGATATTATCGTTGTTGATAAAGTAAGTGGTTTACTTACTATGGGTAGCGAAAGGGAGCGTCAAAAAACAGCTTATCAGCATTTAACGCATTACGTAAAAAAGGGAAATCCAAGAGCGCGTAATCGTATATTTATTGTGCATCGTCTCGATAAGGATACTTCGGGCGTATTGGTTTTTGCTAAAACGGAGAAGGCAAAAATATTCCTTCAAACCGAATGGCAAAATTTCAGCAAGAAATATGTTGCTGCGGTAGAAGGAAAGTTGACCGAAAAGGAAGGAATCATCGAATCTTACCTAACTGAAAATAGCATCCACAGAGTTTTTTCGGTTACCAATCCGAACAAAGGCAAGTACGCTAAAACAGGATATAAAGTAATTAGGGAATCGAAATATTTTAGTTTGCTCGAAATTAAACTGTTTACAGGTCGTAAGAATCAGATTCGTGTTCATTTTGCCGAAAATGGAAATCCTGTTGCTGGCGATAAAATGTACGGCGTAAAAGGAATGGGAGTGAAGCGTTTGGCTTTGCATGCTGCAAGCCTAACCATACAACATCCACACACTAAAAAGGAGATGACCTTCGAAACAAACATTCCTGCCTTTTTTAAGCAGCTAATGAAATAAGCCCCTTAAAAATGGAAAGTAAAAATCTATTTTGGCGCGAGAGTGTAAAAAGTTAGGAATGACTTTGCAATGTTTTCGGGACTGCTCGCCCGATTTGCGGAGTGTCATTCCGAAGTGGGGCATTGCTCGCCCGATTTGCGGAGCGTTATTCCGAAGCGGGGTGTTACTTGCCCGACTTGCTGAGCGTTATTCCGAAGTGGGGCATTGCTCGCCCGATTTGTGGAGAGCCATTCCGAAGTTGGGCATTGCTCGCCTATTTGGCTGAGTCTTTATCCTAATTTTAGAACTCTTCACCAATACCTAAATTCTATCCAGTTTAAAACGGTGATGGTCTATTGTAGGCTTGTTATCATGCACTTTTTATTGTAATTTTCTCGAAATGGAAATGATTTAAAAATAAGCATATGTCAGAGTTTATAAATAATAAAGCAAGAGTCGATTCCTTATACAATTTTTGCTTCCAATTGATTAAAGGAGAGAAGGGAACTGAATTAATTAAGAAGCATCAGCAGGCAATTGATCACCTAATGCCTAATGATATTATTTTGGTTGTTCATCGTTTGGTAGAGGCGAACATGCCAATGGAAGATTTAAAAGTTGGTATTAATAAAGCGCTTAATGTTTTTCACAAAGTGATTCACAGTCATCCGAAAGCTGATGTGAAAGAAAATCACTTTCTGGGAGTAATGATGCAAGAAAATGCAGCGTTAGATACTAGGTTAAAGGAAATAAAACCTTTTGCGAAGAACATCAATCGTATCGAGGATCCACAAGAACTGGCTAACGAATTGTCTCTTTTGAAACAAAAGATTAGCGATTTGGGAGAGATGGATAAGCATTACCAGCGTAAAGAGAACATCTTTTTTCCCTATTTCGAAAATCAATATCCCGATTACAAATGCTTAGGTGTTATGTGGTCTATTCATGATGATATTCGTAGGGTGCAAAAGCAATTGATCCAAGAATTGCAATCAGATTTAATTGATTTGAAGTTGATTAATAGCTTGCTAGGCGATTTGTTCTTTTTTATGTACGCAATTATTTCTCGAGAAGAGTATCTGCTTTTCCCGATTGCATTAAATGCTGTTTCGGAGGATTTATGGGATGAGATGAACAATCAGAGTTCGGAAATAGGCTTCAGTTTTATTGAAGCTCCAAAGTTTGTTAAAGCAGAAAAGAAATCAGTAATGAAGACAGAAAAGAGGCTTGGAGAAGAGTTGGATATGGAGCAATTGGGCAATACCGTGCTTAATTTTGAAACTGGATTAATGACTTTGAAACAAGCGATGATGTTGCTGAATCATTTGCCTGTTGACATTACGATGATTGATGAAAATGATAGAGTTTGTTTTTTCTCAAATCCTAAAGAACGTTTCTTTCCTCGATCGAAAGCGATAATTGGTAGAACCGTACAGAATTGCCATCCACCAGAGAGCGTTCATGTGGTAGACGATTTGGTTAAGGCATTTAAGAGCGGAGAAAAGGACAGTGAATCGTTTTGGATTCAAATGAAAGGTCGATTCATTCTCATTCAGTATTTCGCTTTACGCGATGAGGAGAATGCATATAAAGGCTGTATTGAAGTGAGTCAGGATGTAACCGACATCCGCAAATTAGATGGTGAAAAACGATTGATGGATTAATTCAAAATACATTTTAATACGGATGATTCAGATACAAAGAATCCCCTAAAAGCTAGGGGATTCTTTTTTGTAATGTAAGGAATATCGTTTATGGCTTATCTGGATTTGTTATGGTTGATTAGCCATGTATGTAATTTTTCCCACATCAGATCTTTTGAATCGTATCCCATCCAAAGATCAGCGTGACCAAAATTGACTTCAGTAACTCTTGTGTCATCTTTCACATTTAGGTGTGATATATCATTGCTTTTTGTAAGACTGGCAGTATAATCATCAATACCACCAGCACCACCTTCAGCACTGATATAGAAGATTGGTATTTTAATAGCCTCAAGATGATCATCATAACTAACATCCATAGATGGGCATCCACTTGCAGCCATTTCATAGAACATTTGGCGCGGCATATGTGCTGAAAGTGCAACGCATAGATTTACAAATCGATATGGATCGGTGTAATACAATTCAAATGGAGTTCCTCCCAAAAAATGCCATCCAGCAGAGCGATTTGTTCCAATTGCATTCATAACCTGAAGGTTGGTAAGACCTGAAAAATCAGAAATAGGAGATGGATCATCAGGTGCATTTACAGCCATTGCACCTAAGTTGATCAATCCAACGCCCCATGGATTGTTATACTCACCCTTATTAATAAGAATCATCTGTTTGTAGGCTGCATCGCATTTTTTGTTAATAGTTACCTGATTTTCACTCTTAATCTGACTGTCGACAGGGATTAGACCTTTAATATCTCTCCAAATTGGATGAATTTGAGTTTCACGAGCAGCGGCTCCATAAGCAACATTCACGCCATAACTAAATCCAAGTAAATTCATTTTATTAAATCCTTGACCGGTAAAGCCACGAATTAAACGTGCCAGGATCATTGCTTTTAGAGTATGATCAATATCTTTTTCAATTCCCCAGTCTTTCATAAACGCAAAGTCAGTAGTTTTCATGGGAACTTTTGTCCATGCTAAATCGATACCCCAAACATCTGTATTTTTTGCAGCTAAATAATATGGAGCTGAAGTTTCTGAGTTGATTAAATCTGCGCCAGCAGTCAGGAAAATATCGTCAAAATCTTGAATTGCTCCGTGAATCATGAAAATATCACTTGTGGTTTTAACAGGATGATAAGGGTGTTTTTCGCGTATTATTCTATGAATTCGAATAACATCAAACTCACCATTACCAAGAGTTACATCGAAAGTATAATGAGCTATATTATTTCCCAAGTTTTCTCTGTTCATAGTAATAAAAGATCTTCGATGCTTTAATTGGTTTGATTGAAGTGGAAGAATGTTTAGCTCGGAGTTTTCTAAGATCACCTTTTCATCTGGTGATCCTAATGCGATTAAAGAAATGTTTTCTTTCGTAAGACTTAATGGTTCTGTATAGATTCCAGGTTGTATGAAAATTGCATCACCCGTAGAAGAGAGATCTATTGCTTTCTGAATGGAAGTTTCATTCGAAACAAGAAGGATTTCTGAATCTAGATTTATTTGATTTATAAAATCATTCAATTCTATTTTACTCCCATCAGCAGAAGAAATAGGATCAGGCCCATTTGGCTCATTTAGGTAGGTATCATCACAAGATGTGAATGATAGTAAGATCGAAACAATTAAAATCGTTACGCAAAAAAGAGGTGGTTTTGCTTTTTGTAATTCCATTGTTTTAATGATTTGAAAAAGTACAATTTTGTTAGAAGTAAGATCTATAAAAGAGGATACTGTTTCTTAAC
>JADGFH010001066.1 GCA_016743925.1 Labilibaculum sp. | reverse complement strand
GACATAATAGATAATGGTTTAGTGCCCGAAGATTTAAAGTGCCTTAACTTAAATCAAAAGAGAGATGGTGATTTAATTGTTAGTCAGATTAAAAATTATCTTGAATTAAAGGGAATTCCTCAGGAAAAGATAAAACTGATGATGTCATCTTTTAGTGAAATTAATAAAGATACGGATAGAGATAAAGAAACTGATTTAGATAAATGCGTTAGCAAATTACTTGACAAAAAAGCCAGTGTAAACAAACAAATTTTCACCTATATATCCGAGAATATTTTTCAATCGATCGACTCTATGAGTGGGCATATTGATATTATGGGAGAAATGTATTCTGAGTTTCTTAAATATGCTCTTGGCGATGGTAAAGAAATAGGTATAGTTTTAACGCCACCCTACGTTACCAAAATGATGGCTCAAATACTTGAGGTTGAAGAAGATTCTAAAGTTATGGATTTAGCAACAGGCTCGGCAGGTTTCTTAATTTCATCGATGGAACAAATGATAGAACATGCTGAACTTAACTGTGGTAAAGAGACAACTAAAGCCAAAAGAAAAATAGAAAAAATAAAGAAAGAACAATTATTGGGTGTAGAGCTAAATGCCGAAATGTTTACTTTGGCTTCTACCAATATGATATTACGTGGCGATGGATCTAGTAATATTCAGAAAGGTTCTTCTTTCGACAGACCCGAAGAATTATATCGCGACTTTAATGCCGACAAACTACTGCTTAACCCTCCATTTAGTTTTAAAGAAAATGGTATGCCTTTTATAAAGTTTGGTTTGGAGCACATGCAAATAGGAGGTAAAGCTGCCATTATTATACAAGATTCGGCAGGTAGTGGTAAGGCTGTTGAAAGTTGCACTGCCATATTAAAACAAAACCAACTTATTGCAAGTATAAAAATGCCTGTTGATTTGTTTATGCCTATGGCTGGTGTGCAAACATCTATTTATATAATTGAGCATACAGGAAAAAAACACGATGGCAAAAAGCAAGTTAAGTTTATCGATTTTAGAAACGATGGCTATAAACGTACCAAACGTGGTATTTTAGAGATTGATAATCCAAGCCAACGCTATAAAGATATTGTAGAAATATACCACAATGGAATTACAGCCAATGTAACGCCTAATCTTTGGAGTTTGAAAGAACAGGTGGTAATGGATAAAATTACCGACAAGGGTAACGATTGGAACTTTGATAAGCACCAAATAATCGACACCAAACCTACATTAGACGATTTTAAGAAAACAGTTAGCGATTACCTTGCTTGGGAGGTAACTAATATTCTAAAAAGCAAAGGCGATAGCTTGGGAAAGTAGCATCCCCACTTAACCAAAAACTTGAAAAAGTTGAGTGGGGAGAGTATAGTTTAGAGAAATTATTTGGTAAATCAACAAGAGGCAATAGATTAAAAAGTTCTGATAGAATTACAGGCTCTTTACCCTTTGTTACCGCAGGTGAAGCCGACGAGGGAATTTCTGACTATATAGGTAATAAGATTACTGTATTTTCTAAAAACACTGTAACAATTGATATGTTTGGCTCTGCCAAATATAGAGATTACGAATACGGTGGAGATGACCATATAGCTGTTGTACATACCGAAAGCATCCCTTATGATGCTGTAAAATTTATTACATCTGCTATAAATAAATCTTCAAATACAGGTCAATTTGATTACTCTAGAAATTTTTACGCCAAAGATGCTGATATACTTCAAATCCAACTCCCAACCAAAAATGGAAAAATAGATTTTGAATTTATGCAGAGCTTTATAGCGGAGCTAGAGGCCGAGCGTATAGCAGAGCTAGAGGCTTACTTGTTGGCTACAGGCTTAAAAGATTATCAATTGACCAAGGAAGAAGAAAAAGTAGTAAC
>JADGFH010001065.1 GCA_016743925.1 Labilibaculum sp. | reverse complement strand
AAATACATAAAGATACAACTAGCAAATACATCTGAAAAGCATCCAAAAAATAAATATTCTAACAAAAAGGAATCGTTAAATCGGAAATCAATATTTCAAGCTTCAATAAAAATTACATCACAAGGAATATTACCATACAAGACTCAATATGAGCGTTTCCCTTTTGATGAAGAAGCCGAAAAATTAAATTTCACATATCGAGATGTAAAATCATTTGCAATAGGTCATAACTGTTCTGCTATATGGAATGATGATACAAAACCAAGTAAGATACAAACTACTTTCACCCCTCAAACCAACATAAAGGATGTGAAAAATAATTTCAATGATAAAAATGATGAAATGCTTAATCAAGCACTAAACATCAAATCGTTATCAACTTTTGGTGATTCAAAAGAAACGGTGTTGAAAAACCTAAATTATTTTGTCAGCCTGTATAAGCAATGGATTGAAGAACAGAATACTTGTAAAAAAGACCTAGTTCAAAGTGACCTTTCCATCTGTGAAAAGATAATATCAGAACAAGAGGTGAATTATAAAAGGTTGAAGAAGAATATTGAACTACTAAAAAATGATGACGTTTTCTTTGCGTTTCAATTAGCCAATACTGCAATGTATATTCAACTATTAACATCAAATGATGTCGATTTTGGTAAGTACGAAAAGGAGCATTCTGAAATATCCAATGAAGTTAATTATAATAGTTTAAGCTTTTTCAAAAACTATAATGCAGAGAAGCGAGTAAAAGATGGGAAGATTAAGTTTGTTCCGCAATACAGACCATTTCAATTAGCTTTCTTACTTCTGAATATTGATGGAATAATTGATGAAAATTGTTCTTCAAGAAAAGAAATTGTTGATTTAATTTGGTTTCCAACTGGCGGTGGAAAAACAGAAGCTTATTTGGCAGTAACAGCATTAACGATAATATGGCGTAGGTTCAAAAACGACGTTGGCTACGAAGGCACAACAGTAATAATGCGCTATACATTACGTTTACTAACTGCTCAACAGTTTGAAAGAGCCTCTCGCTTAATATCTGCTCTTGAATTCCTAAGAAAACAAAATCAATTTTCAGATATTCTAAAAATAGAACCTATAACTATAGGTATGTGGGTAGGAAAGGCTTCTACGCCCAATACACGTGAAGCCGCTAAACGAATTTATGACAGTATAGAAAATGAATCATCAAAAAAGAAAGGCAATCCACAAGAGAAGAATACTTTTCAGATACATTCTTGTCCTTGGTGCGGAACAAAGCTAGTTTCTAAAATTGATGATGAGTGGGATTATGGATTTAACTATTCCCCTAAAAAAGGATTTTCTATAAACTGCTTAAATGAAAAATGTGCTTTTCACTCTTCTTTGCCAATACAAGTTGTTGATGAAGAGTTGTATAAAAAGCCACCAACATTATTATTTGGTACTGTTGATAAATTTGCCCAATTAGCTTGGCAAGACCACGGATATAAATTTTTCAACACACATAAAGAAGAATTATTGCCACCAGATTTAATAATTCAGGATGAGTTACACTTGTTGAGTGGACCACTTGGTTCTATTACTGGCATATATGAAAATGTGATTGAGTTATTAGCAACTAAAGGGAATCGAGTTCCTAAAATAATAGCATCAACAGCAACTACTCGAAATACAGATAAACAGATAGCAGCTCTATATGGTAATAGAAAAGTAAATATCTTTCCTCCCTCTGGAATTAAACAATCGGATAGCTTTTTTGCTAGAGAAGACGAAGAAAAAAGCAAAAGGCGTTACTTAGGATTTATGGCTACTGGGAAAACAAATATTGATACTCAGTTACAATTATTAGCACATTTATTTGTCGCTAGGCTTGAGGTGTTTCTTGACAAAGAGACTAAAGGGTCT
>JADGFH010001064.1 GCA_016743925.1 Labilibaculum sp. | reverse complement strand
TTGGAGTTTTGACTTTTACATGGAAACCAAAAACGTGTGTATCGCACACGATCTGCATAGCGTGCCAGTGCTTGGTCGCTAAAGTTAGTTACTGAGTTCTGAATAGCTATCGCACGATAGCTTTATAACCACAGCGGGTATTTGTAACCCTGCTGTGGTTTTTGTTTTTGATAGCTTACAAAATCAATTATTTTGTTTTTAACAACTTGCTAGCACTCTTTAAAACGGTTCTTCGACAATTTCTTCTAAGTGTTCTTGCGTAAAATCAGTTTCATATGCTTTATCGCCAGCAACCTGTTTCAAAAAGTTAACTATGCTCTTATCTTCATCATCAATATTTAAAGTTTGCGCGAATTCATATGCTGACAATGGCTTGCCTTTATCAGGATCGTGAGAGTAGTCGTGACTGTGTTCAAAATTTCTCACTGATACGTATCGTTTGACCGATGCACCTGTAAATTTTGCGGTTACCATTGCATCCCAGATTCTTGAGTTTAATGTCCAAGCACTATTAGCTTTGGGATCACCATTTTTCTTCAATCTGCGCTCACCATCTGTATACAGATACCTTTCATCTGAATCATGTATTACGTGTTGGTTAATTCTAAAGTGGCTGAGCACTTCAATAAAAAAAGGAATATTGTTCTTTGTTCCTGTATTTAAAACAAACAAATCACTGTCCGGATAATGTTCATAAATTAAACCTCTAAGAACGATTGCTTCAGTATCACCTTCGACCAAGATAACTTCATCAGAGAAAAATGTTTCACAGATATGAGGATTAAAGCGGTTAAGCATTAATACTTTATCTTTGGTTTCTTCATCTTTGGAAAAGACATTATCACCAGCTTGATAGATGATAGTTTCACCGTTTTCTTTTTTAACAAATCGAGCTAATGAAGTATGTTCTCTGCTCATGTCTATTAGTTGAGGATCATGAGATACACAAATTATTTGATAATCATCTTGTTCAGCAATCTGATATAGCGTATTTCTAAACTTCCGTTTATTACTTGGATGCAGATATAACTCAGGCTCTTCGAATAAAATAATATGTTTTTCACCATCTTTTGTGTCTTTGAATAATGACAGTATATTAATAATTGCTTGCCTAATTAATCCGTGACCATGTAAATCAAATTGTCTATCCACTATAGATGGAGGTGAATCTCCATCTATTAGTTCTTCAGCTGCTGCAACAGCTTCAGCTAACCGAACTTCATCATCTTTTTTTTCACCAATGGTGATGCTAAAGTCTTTTTCAAAAGCTTTACTTAAATCAGCTTCTTTGTATGGTGTAGATTGGATATTTAACTGTAGATCAGGAAAGGTCTCTCCAAAATAACGGTTAGCTTTTTGACTTATTTCGCCGAGGTAACCTTCATTCTCAACTTTCTCTTGAAGTGATTTAATTGCTGTAAGTGCGTTACCGTATTCTTCTTTATGATTTTTTCTTAGTTCCTTCAGAAGCTTATTTTTTATTTCCTTCTCAAGCCAGTCGGTTAAAGACTTAACACTCGGCATTGCTTCAATATAAATAATATTAGGTGTCGCATTTGTGAGTATGGGTTCTAATCCACCAAAACCACCTGTAATGAAATCTCCCTCTTCAATACTATAAGTCATTTTGGTAGCAACTGTATCAACTCCAGACCATACTTTTCGAAATCTAACTAAACTATCGAGATCTACCCACTTGTCCAAGCCTTTTCTAGCAAAATTATCCACATCAGTAGCTTCTTTAAGAAAAGTAGCCTCAATTACTATTTTCTTAGTCACATCTTGTTCATTGAAATCAGTTATTAGAGATTTTTGAGTAGGTGCTGTAAAATAGCGGTATGCATGTAGTACGCTAGACTTTCCAATATTATTTTTCCCGAATATAAA
>JADGFH010001063.1 GCA_016743925.1 Labilibaculum sp. | reverse complement strand
AAAGATTAATACTATATCGGAATCCTTTTTACTTGAGTATTTCGCACCTCTATTGATAAAATTAATAGAATTTAAAGGGGCTTACTCTTTAGTAGAAAGATATAATAAAGAAATGATTAAAACTTACCTGCTTTATCATCCTGTGACTAAGCTTACTAAAATAGGAAAGACTGTTAATTTTGGTAATAGATACAGAACGCTTTGTAATATGAGTGGAGCTATTTTAATTAAAAAACATATCATAAAAAGGGATATTGAACTAGACTTACACAAAGCTTATGAGAGCAAAAGGCAAGTAGGTGAATGGTTTAACTTATCAGAAGATGATATAAAAGATATTATTCAGAATTCTCAAGAATAATTATGAATAAAGAGCAAATAATTAAAGAAAATTGGCTAAAACTTTTAAAGGAGAAGAAAATGGAAAACAAAGGAAAAAACACAGAAGGACGTTTCGCTAAAGCTAAGTTTTTAAAAGAATATAAGAACCTGATAAAAGAAGGGGATATATACAACTCATGGATGTTAACTGGTAAGTATCAAGGAGACACTTTAAGTAATGTGAAAGTAGAAGTTAATTGCGTTTGCGGAAAGATAAAATATGTAAATCTTCGTAATGTGATAAAAGGGAGCAGTAAGGGGTGTGGATGTAGAAGAAGTAGAATTAATCCTGATAAAGAATTAATAATTCCAGAAAAAAAAGTAATTAGACAGCTTGATGTTCTTTTTTTAGAGGAGATTCCTCAGTGTTATAAAAGAGAAAGCGAAGGTGATTATTTTCAAGCAGTTGACCGTTTTGGATTAAATGGAATGTTGGAGTCAATTATTGATACAAGTGAAATTGATGAGAGTTTTAAGGATTGGTGTAACTACTTTATAAAAAGAAATACTAAGAATCGTGATATGATTGAAAACATTGAATTCTTGACTGAAATGTCTTTTTATTTCCAAGATGACCAAGGATTTATAAAAAATATGTATCATATAGTTATTGAAAATATGGGTTATAAAAAGCTATGAGCGAAAAAAGACGTCGTTGCCCCTGCTGTAACTCTAAAAAGTATGAGAGATATTTAGTAAAGTATTGGTATGGATTACTGAGGAAAGAGGCGTGGCATTGTCAAGAGTGTATAGATTATTATGGAATTGAAGTGGAGGAAGTGAAATGCTAAAGAAAAGCGAATTTATTAAATACAGAAAGATAGAAAAGGGTAGTTGTGATATATGCAACAAGAAAGAAGTTGATCTCAAGGGGTATATTTCAGTTTCCGGTAACGCATTTAATGGGAATTATGGATACTGCATTAGAATGTGTAGTCAAGAATGTCATAACCAATGGAAACTGGAAGGTAGTAAAACTTACTAATCTAGTCGATTGTCCCTAAAAGTGGACATGGAGGGAAAATGAATAAATTAGAGAAGCAAGAGCAAGGATTTATTGATGAAACTGAAAAGTATGTAAAAAGATTTTACTCAGGGAAAGATAAAGAAATTGAAAGTTATAAGTTAGAATACAAGCTCAGACCTATGAAGAAGAATGAAGCTAAAAAACTTGATAGAGTAAATGTTGAGAGCTGTTTTATTCTAGCGAAAACTAAAAAAGCAAAGATGTATTTATATGAAATTTCAAGAAAGATAAATGAAGAAGGTTTGTTTTTCACATTTTTAACAGGTAATTGATATGAGTTTATCTTTTGTAACTTGCCCTATCTGTAAAACTGATAATTATATAATTGATTATTCATGTATGCAAAAACCTGTTATGGTAGAGTGCGAGAAAGAAGGTTGTGATAACTATTTAATAATAAAGGAGTGAAAGATGATTTATAAATATAAGGATTATATCGCACAAATAGAATATGGAACTGTTGAGTTCAGGAGTAAAGAT
>JADGFH010001062.1:1583-1889 GCA_016743925.1 Labilibaculum sp. | reverse complement strand
AGCAAATATGTCACATGAAATTCGTACACCGATGAATGCAATTATTGGTGCCTCTGAATTATTACGAGACGACTCCCTTTCTAAAAATGATAGAAATGAATTTACTCAGATATTAAATGCTAGTAGTAAAGAACTATTAGATCTTTTTAATAGAATACTAGAACTTTCCCAATTAGAAAGTGGAGCGATGGAATTCCAAGAATCAGAAATAGCCATCCACACTTTATTTATAAAACTGTATTCTATTTTTGGACAAAATATTAATGAAACACAAAAAAAGCTGATTCTTAATTTTACCGAAGATAT
>JADGFH010001062.1:0-1573 GCA_016743925.1 Labilibaculum sp. | reverse complement strand
TCAAGAGATCAAAATCTTTTCAGATCTTGAAAAATTAACAAAAGTATTATCTTATCTATTAGAAAATGCTGTTAAGTTCACCGAAAAAGGTGACATTGATTTTGGCTGTGCGATACAGGACAGACATAATATTCTTTTCTATGTAAAAGATACTGGTCCTGGAATTAGCAAAGTAGAACAAGAAAAAATATTTAAAAAATTCACACAAATTGATAACTCGTATACACGAGTATATTCTGGAGCTGGTTTAGGTTTAAGTTTGTGTAAAGAGAATGTAAAATTTTTAGGTGGTAAACTTTTTATAGATTCTCACCCAGGAAAAGGTTCTATTTTTTATTTTACAATACCATTAAAATATTCGGAATCTAACATTCTATTAAAAGAAAAAATTGAAGCAATTTTAAAACGAAATATAAACGATATATATTCTTTATCTTCAATAAAAAAGAATATTGCTATTTAGGTAAATTACTAGGTTAATATAAAAGGAGCTTGCTGGTCACAAGCTCCTTTTTTTATTTTGTTTTAAATGAGATTTCCTTCAAGTTAAGTAACAGATCTAATACAATACTTATAATTAAGAAATTGAATTTTTGATCCCAATCAACCATAAAACTAAAGCAAGCAACTATCATTAAAAAAATATTTACGAAACGAATTATATCTAATATTTTAAAAGATTTTACTCGATCATAATCTAAAGTAGTAAATCGATAAATAATATTTAAAACAAGACCTGAGCACAATACAAAAAGACCATAGGTTTCGTTTTGTAAAATGAACAAGGCACCAACAATAATTAATACTGTCGCAATTGTATAAAGAGTTGATAATATTTTAGTCATTGTGTTGTTTTAAAAAAGTAATTCAGGATCGCTAAAATTAGATTTCCCGAGGTGAGAATACGCAAGTGGAGTTACTTCCCTTCCTCTTGGAGTTCGTTTAATAAATCCTTCCTTAATGAGGAATGGTTCATAAACTTCTTCAATTGTACCACTATCTTCTCCAACAGCGGTTGCAATAGTAGAAATTCCAACTGGACCGCCATTAAATTTATCAATCACGGTATTTAAAATACGATTATCCATTTCATCTAAACCGTGTTTATCAATATTTAATGCTTCCAATGAAAATTTAGTAATTTCTAAATCGATATTTCCAGTACCTTTTACTTGAGCAAAATCACGAACTCTTCTTAAAAGCGCATTTACAATTCTTGGTGTTCCTCTACTTCGAGAAGCTATTTCTCCAGCTGCTTCATGAGAAATTTCAACATCTAAAATTTTAGCAGATCGTTCTACAATTTTTGTTAATACTGGTAAATCGTAATATTCTAAATGACAATTAATTCCAAACCTAGCACGTAATGGTGCAGTTAATAAACCTGAACGTGTTGTGGCACCAATTAAAGTAAAAGGATTTAATTCCAGCTGAATGGATCGCGCAGCGGGTCCCTTATCGATCATTATATCAATCTTGAAGTCTTCCATCGCTGAGTACAAATACTCCTCTACAATCGGACTTAAACGATGAATTTCGTCAATAAACAGCACATCGTTAGGCTCAAGGTTTG
>JADGFH010001061.1 GCA_016743925.1 Labilibaculum sp. | reverse complement strand
ATATTTAGGAGATAAATATGCATAACTTAATAATTCACTGCCATTGGATTTCAAAAGCAAATTCTTAATTCCTTCAGGCCAATCATTCGGCAAAAAGCGCAAGCGCATAATTTCCTTCAAATGCCATTGCGTGAAATCTTTGTAATTTTTTGCATTTAATATCTCTTTATTCCAAATTGGGTCAATATTTTTACTCTCCAAATATTGATGTTCCATCTCATATAATGGAAATAATTCATTAAAACCTGGAACCGAATCAATAACAATGGTTTCCACCTCCATCAATTGATTGCTTTTTACGTGAAGCAATTTGTAGGCAGGAATGTAAGCTGCAAGCGACGGAATCTGAACATTAATCAATGTATTTCCTTTTGCCGATTTTCGAATTCCAGTATCATTAATATGCATATGGCCACCAAAATGCAATTTAATACCAGCATCGGCGAAAATTTGAGCTACCTCTTCACTAGGAATTCTGGCAAGCTGCATCTTATCCTTTCCCATTAAATCTCTCATATAATCCGAAGCATCATCATTAAATTCAATCATTGGATAATGGCTAAAAGAAATCAAAGTTTTACCACGTTTTTCGGCCTCCTTGGCAACTTTTTTCACCCAAGCAATTAAATGTTTTTTATGCGTTAATACATTATTGTATCCTATACTTGAACCACCGTAATTTTCAGGATTTTCGACATCTCCACTTAAATCTTTTTGGGGGATATACACATTTGCATCAATGGCCAAAAACCAAATATCTTTGATTGGTTCTACCAAATAACTTACATCAGGAATAAGAGAATTATAAGGTGATATTTCATATTTCCGATGCATTAAGCTTGCGTTTTGAACTGCTTGTTCAAAAGAATAATCTTCAGGAGAATATTTGGTAAAGGGAGTTTCCCAATACAAATCTTCCTTTTTCGGAAAAAAACCGAACATACCCAATTCCTCAATAATTTCCTCGTAACCCATTCTTCTAATATCTTGAGTAATTATACCGTTCTTAGAAGGAAATACACCTTTTCGACTCATTATTGTCTGATTTTCTCCACCTTTTCCCAAAAAATCCGTTTTTCCAGCATCCATTGAAAATGGACGAACCGGATCATGATTACCTGTTGTAGCCAAAAAATTTATATGATGCGTATTTGCGTATAAATCCAGTATTTTTTTCAATCCTCGGATATTAACAGGTTGTCCGTCATCACTAAAATCCCCAGGTAAAACAACATATTTAATTCCCCGTTGTACAATATCATCCAAGGCTGCAATTAATGCGAAGTAATTCTCATTAAAAATTCGAGTAGAATGCAATTGAGAATTCATGGTTCTTGCCAAAACAAACTTCCCATTTTTAGGATTTTTTATTCCATTGTAGGGATTGTCGTTAAAAGTTCCATAAATATCTTGCATATGAACATCTGCTAAAAAAGCGATCTTCAATTCTTCTCGATCTACATTTTTTTTCGGCTTACATGAAGCTAAAATAAAAAGTAAACCAATTAAGAATATGATTTTATTTGTCATTATTCAAATTATTAAATCGTTATTTTACTCCTTTAAATTCCAATATCATACTTGCTTTTTTCGATTACGGCCAGTATTGATTCCTATTATACTTAAAAATTCACCAGAATAAAAAATCTCAGGTTTTAAATTTTAATCTGAATTGATATTAATCTCTTTTACATGACTTTTTTTATCCTGATTTAATCTTTTTGTAGTTTGATAAGAGAATTTCGATGTCTAAAAATAAAGGGTATAACAGACAAATTTATCTGACACACCCTTTAAATTCACTAATAATACTATTTGTTTAAAATAAGATTACTGCTTTATAAAATAAAGCAATTCATCCAACTCTACTTTAAATTCTTTTGTTTTACC
>JADGFH010001060.1 GCA_016743925.1 Labilibaculum sp. | reverse complement strand
CCTTAGAATCGAGTCGCAGATATACCTTTATTTCACCAAACCGCTTCGACGGCTTAGTAATCACCCCCAAATAAGAAACCATACCATCGAATTCATTTAAATAGTAAAAATTACTATTCGGAATTGGTTCTCCATTCTTTACGATCATCTCTTCAAAAAACTCAAAACAGTTTCTGATTTGATCATCTGGTTCTATAGTTAAATCATCATGCTCATTACAAATCGTAACTTGTAAATGATACTGTTCCCAAAATCCTTTAAAATATTTATTTTGGATATAATTTTGAATCTCTACCTCATGCCTAAAAGGTCTTTTACACATAAAGGTTAGAGTAGAATCTTGATCTATTCTTTTTTGAATATCCATTAAAAATGATTCAGAAGTAGGCTCATATTCTGTTGAGAGATTCATTGCTGCAACTTGCCTATCTTGTTTCTCCTTCTCTCCTGAATAAAAATTAATTCGGTTCGTCACAAACACAGAAATCCCCAACAAGAGAATAACATACATTGAATATCTTCCTCCTGATTCTTTCTGATAATTAATCAAACCCAAAACAAATACCAATAGAACAGGAATCAAGCCAACAACAAAATCTATTTTTATTGGATTTAATAAATAGATAAGTAAACTAAAAAGGATTGAAATTGGAAGAACAATCAATAAGTACTTTTTTAAGTCCCATTCACACTTAGAAACAGCAGCTATTATATTTGCAATTTGTCCTAAAGAATAAAATAGAAATACTAAAATTAAGAAACCTACAAAAACAAAACCACCTTCATCCTGAAACACAAACATTTGCAAGCTAAAACTAGAATCTAACACTAGACTTTCAAATTGGATATTTATGGCATAATAAAGGCTATAAAAAAAAGCTAGGTGTACTATTACCCAAGCTGCAATCTTAATTGAATTCCTAGGTTTAAAGAAATCATTATTCAATAAAAATCTGCAATACGTGTAAACAAACACAAATAAAAAAAGTGCATTTAGTACAAAATCGCCAAGCGAAGGAAAAAAGAATGAACTCGCAAACAGTACTGGAGAAAATATTTCTAAACCTGAAAAAACATCAGGAATTCCCCACAACAACATAAAATATCTACATAAGAGTAAACTTAAACCCCATACGAAAAAACCAACAAAGCCTAATTTGGGGTCTTTTATTCTTCGTACTAAAAGACTAAGAAACAGTAAGCCCGTTAAAATCGCCAAGAAATAAAGAATACCGATACCATTTTGCCCTGTTCGTTCACCAAAATTACCATGCGAACTATATAAAGAAAAGAGATAATTGCCACTTACATTACTAACTTGAGCCCCTTTTTCAGGATCCAGAGAAATATCTACTTTATGTGGTATGGGAAGATCTGGTCCAAAATGATTCTTTAGAAACTTATTCTGAAAAGGATAGATTTTTTTTAGAAGTAAAAATCCGTACAAATCAACAGAATCTAATTGCTGTTTCTGTTTGTAATAATAACCATCCTGAAGTTTAACAACCAATGATTGATCCTCATCTAACTTCTTTTTGTCTGGCACTAAAAAAGAATTATCACTCCAAAAAATCAAACTATCTTGCTGGTAAGCAATCAGTACAAATCCATCCTTTTTTAGATCCTTTTCAAATTCTGAAAAATTTTGATACTTACGAAGAACACCATTTCTTTCTGAGATAGCACTCTTTAACTCCCCAAGATCTTTCTGAAGTAACTTCTCTTTTTTCTCGAAAACTTGCTGAGCATGATTAGCCACTTTCACTAAACGATCATTATTTTCATAATAAAAATCGGCAGAAAAAGCCAACAGAAAAAATACTAGCGAGAAGATCGCCAGAAAATATTTGGGCAATTTATTTTTCATCTGTTGATATATTTGGCAAATATAAAG
>JADGFH010000284.1:1676-7253 GCA_016743925.1 Labilibaculum sp. | reverse complement strand
CACGCAGAAGACGTTCTTCATGAGCCAATTCAGTTTCGCTTTTGGGAGTGATCTTACCAACCAGAATATCGCTGGGCTTAACTTCGGCTCCGAGAGAAACAACTCCATCCATGCCCAAATTGCGCAGTGCTTCTTCGCTGACATTAGGAATGTCGCGAGTAATCTCTTCAGGACCAAGTTCAACCAATGTTAATTTTCCCTGAATTGCCTCGTGCTGAGCAATGGCATTTGTGGTTTCATCGCATAGGCTTTTCCAGTCAGCATAATTGCTTGGAATATCTTTATTCAAACGAAGTAGCGTACTTAACTCAGCATCGTTCTTGAAGAAGTAACGACCGGCTTTTCGAATTTTCAGCAATCTTTCATAAATTTTATCGTAGGTTTTTCTATAATTTCGACCTGCTTGTGTCGATTCGATTTTTTCTATGGATTGGTTTTCTGATGCTGCTTTGCAAATTTGATAAAGTTGAACTCCTACTTGTAATCGTTCAGGAGTATAAATCGCAGCAATCTTGGTTTTAATAGATTGGTTGCTGTCGATACCATAAATAAGTATGCGACATTCTTCTAATGATTTCTGAAAACTTTTTGACATAGTAATTGATTTTAAAGAATAGTTTGTTTGTGTTGTTTGATTTATATTTTCTTAATGATGCTTGTTGTTTTATAATTATTATTTAACCGACGGTCGGCTCGTGTAAAATGCTTGTGTTTTGTAGTGCTCTGATGTAAAATCCATAAAAACAGCAAGTAGTAAATATTAATTCCAACTCAATATTTTATATTATGATATTAAAAATAGAAAAAAACAAACTAAATTAAAAATAATATGATATAATTTTTTACTTTAAAACTTAAAATAATATTCAATAACAGTAGTTGGGTAGTCTTATTTTGTAGGAATCATAATGCTTTTAGCGATTGTTGCTTAAGATAAAATGGGAGCTATTTTTTAGTACTAAAATTTACTTTTAAGCATTGAGAATTCACTTTGGGGGTATGAGAATCCACTTTCTCTGACAAAGAGTCGCTTTTGGGTATCGGGAACGGGCTTTTTGGTATTGGGAATGCATTTTTTGAGGTCGGGAAAGCATGCGTAAAGGAGGTGTAAATCAATATTGCAATAAGATATTTAATTGATGTTTAGTGATTTATTTTTTTGTATTGCACTAAGTATTTTGTTTATTTAAATTCACCAAAACCATTATTATAAATTGCTATCTTTGAGTATTAATTTACTTAAAAATAATTTGAAAGAGATTCAGATGAAGATTAAAAACATACACATTGAGAATTTCCGAAGTATCAAAGATATATCACTAGATCTATCACCAAATCTGAATGTTTTAGTTGGGGTTAATGGTGCTGGTAAAACTTCTATTTTAGAATCTGTATCAACATCACTTTCATGGATTGTAAATAGAATTCAAAGACAAAATTCAAAAGGAAATTCTATTTCTGATGGAGATATTAGAAATGAAACGGATTACTCTAGAATTGAAATTACGATTGATGAAGCTGAAAAGGTTCACTCGTGGAAGTTATTTAAAGGTGCTAGAGGAACAATTGCTCTCGAAAAATCTAATTTGAATGATGTTTCTAATTTAGCTCAATATTATCAAAAGTTATTGTCGGTAGAAAATAAACTTCCTGTTATTGCTTATTACCCAGTGAGTAGAGAAGTAGAGAGAATTATGCCTGAAATAAAAGGGCGAGATTCTTTATATACTCTTGATGTATATGATAAAGCTCTTTCAGGTAAAAGAGATTATCAAGCTTTTTTTGAATGGTTTCGATTGCAAGATGATATTCTTAACGAACAATCAGCATCTCGCTCTATTTGGTTTAGACAAAATAGTGGGGTCATCAAGAGGCAAGTGAAATCTCTTTTAAATAAAGTAGAGGCATTAGTTAGGAGTTCATATGATGATTCGAGAATTGAAAGATTCAGACATTTAATTGAACCTTTTGATAATAATGAAATATATAATGAACCTCGTTATTTATTTTCTGATTTATCTCGTTTAATTAGCATGATTGCTTTAGATTCAGACAAACTATATAAGTCTGGAATGACTGAAATTCAATATATATTTCATCAAATAGAAATATATAGTAGAATGAATGATAATATGCATTCTAATGAAGCTGATTCATTTAATTTTAATCTATTAGAAGAAACTCTCGAAAAAATTATAAAAGGATGTCATCAATTTGAAGGATCTGACGAGGCGAGGAATGTATATATTGATATTATTTGGGAGTTATTTGTTGTATCAAATACTTTAATCTTTTGGTGGCTTAATGAAAAAGGGCGTAATGACTTAATGTATTTATTACGGAGAAATAAGCCAAGGAAATCATCTTTTTTAAAACTCTTTTCGAATAGTGAAATAAAGGAATTGAGTTTATCCATTGAGCAAATTATTCATCGAGAAATCGACCAACGTAAAGCTGCATATCAGAGTGAAGGGAGAGAATTAGAAATAGTTAGAAATGTAATAGAGCAATTTATACCTGAATATTCAGAATTGAGAGTACAAAGAACACCACACCCTCACATGCGAATTGATAAAGATGGGAAATCTTTTGATTTGAGTCAAATGTCTGATGGTGAAAAGAATTTGATTACGCTTGTCGGTGATATTGCAAGAAGGTTAGCTATTGCAAATCCGACTAGTTCTAATCCATTAGAAGGAAATGGAATAATCTTAATTGATGAAATTGATTTGCACTTGCATCCTAAATGGCAAAGATTGATGATTCCACAGTTGACAAAGATTTTCCCTAATTGTCAATTTATAATTACAACCCATTCACCTCAGGTATTAGGGAATACGAAACCTGAAAATATATTTATATTAGAGCAAATTGATGGAAAGTTAAATTATCGTAAAATAGAAGAGAGTTTTGGGATGTCTGTTGAACGTGTAATTGAATTGATTATGGATGATAGTGCACGGCCTGAAAAAATTCAAAAAGATTTAGATAAGCTATTCGAATTGATCGGACGCAAAAGAATAAAGGATGCAATCGAGTTAATAACTGTATTGAAAAATGATCTTAAAACTGATCCCGATATTTTGCGTGCTGAATTATTAATTCGTAAAGCTGAACTTAAGTAATGAGGTATATAGCTGATCGAGAAGAACCCGAATTATTTAGGAAATGGGCTAGTAGAAATTCTAAAGCAAATTGGTCTGATTTTAGTGCTAGTACTGATGAAGAAGTTAAGGAAATCTATAATCATCTTCGCGAAACTCTGATATCGCAGCAGAAACAAATGTGCTGTTACTGCGAAATAGCATTAATTGAGAATATAGATGCACATATTGAGCACTTAATGGATAAAGATAATTTTCCAAAGAAGAAGTTTCAATTTGATAATCTTTTAGCTTCTTGCCAATATCATGATTCATGTGGTCACGCAAAAGAAAACAAGTATTTTGAAGGAATGCTTTCTCCTTTGGATGAAGAATGTCAATCAAAATTTTCATATACTGGAAATGGGAGAATAATAGCAGTTGACGAAAGTGATGAGGATGCTGAAAAGACTATAAAATTGTTAGATCTGAATTGTAAAAGATTAGTTGATAGAAGAAAATCAATTATAACAACTCTTGAATATTCAGATAAGAAGTATCTGCAGAGTTCTCTTGATCATTGTGTTGAATGGTATCATGGGTTTTATACTCTTATTGAATATTTGAGGGATGTTGCTTGATTCTAGAAAATCTAGCAATAGATGCCATTGTTGAAAAGAGATTGTATCCCGTTGCTTTAGTTTATAAATAAATCTACACGATAGAATCGTGCAGTAGTAGGGGGGATTTCTTCAGTAATATTAGCGTCACGCTTAGTTCAGTATTCTGGCATGTTCACTTTTAAATTGAGAATTACTATTAGTATGTTCTAATTCTTTTTAGTGTGATGAATTGACCTTTTGATTTGCAAATTTTGTGTAGTATTTGCCAATACTCAAATGATAGGAAATTAAATAGGGTTTACTGAAAAATGGATAAGTCATATTTTGTCCGTTTTTTAGTAAACCCTAATTGTAAAATTTGCCTGATAAATACTTGTGACTTTATTAACCAGCTAAAAAAGACTTATTATGCATCTTGCATGGTATCTGTAATAATAATTTCACGTAAAGAAACCGATTGAGGAAGCTGGTAAGCATACTTAATGGTTTTTGCCACATCATTTGCAGTAATGTTAACCGCACCTACTGATTCTTTCCAATTGTTGTAACCTTCAATAATATTTGGATCTGTTGTATGTCCAAGTAGTTCGGTATTAACAGCCCCTGGCATAATAGATAGTACGCGTACGTTGTGCGCAGCCATTTCACCTCTAGCGACACGAGTTAAACCTGTTACACCAAATTTACTAGCACAGTATGCAGCATGGTTGCCAAAAGCCTGAACGCCTGCAATAGATGAAACATTAATAATGGTACCTGATTTTCTGTCCTTCATGTCGTTCATAACAATTTGCATACCGTTCATTACACCCATTACATTAACATCGAGCATAGTTTTCCATTCCTTAGCATCTTGTGTAGCGATATCACCTAAAAGCATCATTCCAGCATTGTTAACAATTAAGTCCGTTTTTCCGTATTCCAATTCGGCTTCACGCACAGCAACTTCGAATTCCTCCTTGTTGGTAACATCAACTTTTCTACACATTGTGTTCGGAAGTTGCAAGGCTTCCATTTTTTCTACCCTTCTGGCAAGCAAAAGCAATGAATAGCCGTCATTTGCAAATTCTTTAGCCATTTCCAAACCAAAACCTGAACTGGCACCTGTGATAACAATTAATCTATTATTAGTTTTCATGATAATGAATATTTTATAATTTTATATTTAAATTTCCCTTATTATTTAAGGGATCACAAAGATGACGAGTATATTTATTGTATCAAAATACTATTTAGTAATACTTATTATAAGAAAAAATTATGGATGCGAGATTGTTGAGAATTTTTGTTGCAGTTTATGAAGAACGAAACTTATCGCGAGCAGCTGAAAAGTGCTTTGTATCGCAGCCGAATATTTCTAATGGACTAAAACAGTTGGAAGAGGCCATAGGCAAAGAATTATTTACACGTCATAAGCGTGGGGTTGAAATAAAAGAGGATGCTCATTATTTATATCCTATTGCGAAAAGAATTTTGGGAGAATTAAATGCTATACCCGAAATGTTTAAGGAGGGAGATCTTAAATCCAAAATAATTATTGGGATTGCCGATAGCTTACCACAATATTTTAAGAGCCAGTTCTTTTTAAAAGCATCTGAAGTTTTAGGGGATGTAGAATGGGATGTTAGACCTATAGGACGCGATTGTGAGATAAATTTACTAATTAGAGAGTGGAAATTTGAGGATCATTTGTTCTTGCCGCTTGGGAAGGAGAATTATGTACTTTGTGTTCCTAACAACAACCCATTAGCAAAGAAGGATATAGTTGAAATAAACGATTTGAGTGGGGAAGCTTTTATACACTGTCCTCCTTGTGAAGCACATCAGCAAAGTTTAGCAATTTTAAACAATTCTGGCGAAAAGTGGAACAC
>JADGFH010000284.1:0-1666 GCA_016743925.1 Labilibaculum sp. | reverse complement strand
CTGTAGCAAATTGTCAAAGTAAGAATGAAGTTTTGACCTTATTAATATCGGGACTAGGCATTTCTTTTTTACCTGAATTCTTCGTTAGTGGATGGAAAGGATTTCAGGTTAAGGAATATGCTGGGCCTAAAAATTTTAGAGAGATAGGATTATCGTATGTTCAGAAAAGTCTGAAAAACCCAAAAGTCTCTGAATTGATAGATTTCCTCTCCAATGAAGACCCTAACTTTTTAGTTTTAAATGAATAAGAAGCTGAGTAAATTATAAGAAACAAAATCTATTGTGAGCAACAACTGGGGGAGATGTAAAGTATCGTATTTTTATTCATCTACGGTTGAAAATATATAAGCACTCTACTGAGCAATTTGAAGTAATCGATCGAGCTTAGTTCAGTATTCTGGCAAGCTCACTTTTAAATTGAGGATTGCTATTGATATCAGCATGTCCTACTTCTTTTAGGGTGATGAATTGATCTTCTGGTTTGCAAATTTTGTGCAGCATTTGCGAAGACTTATAAGGGATAACTTCATCATTTGTGCCATGGAAAATGATTACAGGCATTTTACACTTGGTGATTAACTCATTGGTTGGGAACTTGTATTTTAAAAGTACAGTTGGCAAATAGGGGTAATAGTGATTCATCATATCTGACAAATTGAAGTATGGAGCTTGCAACACTAACATTTTTGGATTGTTATTGGCCGCAAGATATGTTGCTGGTCCCGTTCCTATTGAGTAACCTAGTACAATTATCTGTTCTTCGGAATATCGCTTTAGTAGATGATTAAATGCCAATTGAACATCGCTAAAAATTTCTTGTTGACTGGTAATTTCCCCTTCACTTTTCCCAAAGCCTCTGTAGTCGAGCATAAATATATCGTAGTTTAAATTACAATAGGTTTGTGCAACATTACCACAATTATTCAGAGATCCGGCATTACCATGAAGGTAAAAGACTAAGCCTTTCGAATTTTCAGTAGAAAACAAAATACCATGAAGCATTTTATCATCTTGTGTTTTGATGTTTACCTCTTCGAAATTACTATCGAAAGTAAATTGAAATTCTTTCTCTAGTTGATGAGGGTGGAAGATCAATTTTTCTTGGTTGAAATAGAATAGTGCAAGGCTAATGGTAATAAGTACGCAAACGATCTTTAGGCCTCGGAAGAAGAATTTTTTCATTTGCTTAATTCGCTAATTGGACTTTAATTTCAGTCCATGAGTTTTCATTTAGAATATTTTTGACTTCAATGAATGCAGAGTCGCGATTTTCAAGAATGTATTTGGCTCTGTCTTCTGAGTTAGGGTGTGTACTAATCCATACTAAATGTTTTGCGTATTCGCTTTCCTTTAAGCTTAATCGGAATAAGAAATTGGCAAAAGGATCTGAATCCAATCCCATTTTTTTTAGGTATTCTACGGCTTTTAAATCAGCTTCTTTTTCTAATTTTCTATCATAGGCAGAGGAGGAGAGTAGTTTTGTACATTCGCGCATTACTTGGCCATTGTTTTTTCCTGTGCTGACGGAAACAATTACCGATAAACCAACTTCTTTCAGTAACTTCTTCATCACATGGTTCAATTCCATATGAGCTATTTCATGACCGATGACCCCAGCCAGTTCAGCATCATTTTCCGATGCTAAAATTAAACCACTGTTAATAAT
>JADGFH010000283.1:2540-7262 GCA_016743925.1 Labilibaculum sp. | reverse complement strand
CTTAAAATATTATCTTTAAAATCCGGGTTGAAAAACTCGGATTTTTTTTTGCAAAAAATTGTAATTGTTAAAAGTTTAGATTTTTAAAATCTGCTGATAATATGTACATTTGCCAATACTTTTCAAAAAATTAGAAAGGTTTTAAAAACTTCGAAACAAGAAACGTTGATGACCACAAAAGCAACAAATATCCATCCTGTGTTTGATCGGATTTTAGGAAGGGAAGATAAGGAGGAATTTTTAAAGCAAAATTCTAAAGTAATTTGGATGACAGGTCTTTCTGGTTCAGGAAAAACAACCATTGCCATTGGGGTTGAAAAGGAACTTCAAAAAAGAGGTTTTTTTACTCAAATTTTAGATGGTGATAATATCCGTACAGGAATAAATAAAAACTTAGGCTTTTCCGATGAAGATCGCACGGAAAATATCAGAAGAATTGCTGAAGTTTCAAAGCTGTTTTTAAATTGTGGTGTCATCACGATTAACTGTTTTGTGAGTCCGACTGTTGCAATTAGAGATGTAGCAAAGGAGATAATTGGGGGAGAAGAATTTTTAGAGGTATATGTAAATGCACCTTATAAAGTATGTGAAGAGAGAGATGTAAAAGGATTGTACAAGAAAGCCCGTAATGGTGAAATTAAAAATTTTACTGGTTTAGACGCTCCTTTTGAGGCCCCAGAGAATCCTTTTTTGGAGATCAAAACCTCTGATATGACACCTGAGCAATCAGTAGAGGAAGTGGTTAATGCCATTTTACCTCAGTTAATACGAAATAAATAAGGTTGATGTAGTCAAACTTTATTGAGAGAGCTATTTTTTAAATGGTTCATATAGAAAGCAAATAAAATATTTTCGAATGAAAGAATACAATATTAATCATTTAAGAGAACTAGAAGCTGAATCTATTTTTATACTTCGAGAAGTTGCAGCTCAATTTGAGAATCCTGTAATGTTATTTTCTGGAGGAAAAGATTCAATTATCATGTTTCATTTAGCTCGTAAAGCTTTTGCTCCTGCTAAGGTTCCTTTCGCTTTAATGCATGTTGATACAGGTCATAATTTTCCTGAAACAATAGCATTTCGCGATGAGTTGATGGAAGAAACTGGAACTCGTTTAATTGTACGTTATGTGCAAGATTCTATTGATCAGGGAAAAGCAATTGAAGAATCAGGCTTTGATGCAAGTAGAAACAAATTGCAAACAGTGACTCTTCTTGATGGACTTGAGGAATTACAAGTAGATTGTGCTATGGGCGGTGGTCGTCGTGATGAAGAAAAAGCACGTGCTAAAGAGCGTTTTTTCTCACATCGTGATGAGTTTGGTCAGTGGGATCCAAAAAATCAACGACCAGAGCTTTGGAACCTTTTCAATGGTAAGAAACACATGGGCGAGCATTTTAGAGTTTTCCCAATTTCAAATTGGACTGAAATGGATGTTTGGCAGTATATCTACCTTGAAAATATTAAAATACCGAATATTTATTTTTCTCACGAACGTGATGTTTTCTTACGTCATGGTAACTTATTATCAGCTTCGGATTTTATTCCAATGCGTGATACTGAGAAAGTAGAGAAAAGAATTGTTCGTTTTAGAACAATTGGTGATGCTACTTGTACTGGAGCTGTTGAGTCTAAGGCAAATACGCTTGAAGATATCATTGAAGAAGTTGCTGCTACAAGAACAACAGAGCGTGGTACTCGTCATGATGACAAGCGTTCTGAAGCAGCAATGGAGGATCGTAAAAAAGAAGGGTATTTTTAAGCTAAAAGCTTAAAGGAATAAGATATAAATGAGTTGCAAAACTGTTGCTCAAAAATTTTAAACTTATGGCTAATGGCTAACCGCTAATAGCAAAAAGCGAAAAAAATGTCAGAGAAAACATCAGGATATTTAGATATGGAGCTTTTACGATTCACTACTGCTGGTAGTGTTGATGATGGTAAAAGTACTCTTATCGGAAGATTATTATACGATAGTAAAGCCATTTTCGAAGATCAAATGGAAGCTATTGAAGTTTCGAGTAAAAAACGTGGTGATACAGAAGTTGATTTAGCTTTACTTACCGATGGTTTGAGAGCTGAGCGTGAGCAAGGAATTACAATTGACGTTGCATACAGATATTTTGCAACTCCAAAACGTAAATTTATTATTGCTGATACACCAGGTCATATTCAGTATACCAGAAATATGGTAACTGGAGCTTCAACAGCAAATGCTGCTTTAATTTTAGTTGATGCTCGTCATGGTGTAATAGAACAAACTTTACGTCACTCGTTCATTGCTAATTTATTGCAGATTCCTCATTTAGTTGTTTGTATCAACAAAATGGATTTAGTTGATCACTCAGAGGAAACTTACAATAAAATTAAAGCAGATTACCAAAAGGTTGCAGATAAGTTGGAGATTAAAGATGTTCGCTTTATTCCAATATCAGCAAAGTTTGGTGATAATGTTGTTGATCCATCTGAAAATATGGATTGGTACAAAGGAGAAACTTTATTAAACCTATTGGAAACAATTGAAATTGTTGACGATAGAAACCATTCTGATGCTCGATTCCCAGTACAGTATGTTATTCGTCCACAGTCGGATGAATTTCATGATTACAGAGGTTATGCTGGTCGTGTAGCTAGTGGTGTTTTTCGTCCAGGAGATAAAGTGAAAATATTGCCATCAGGATTGGAAACAACACTTAAGTCAATTGATACATTTACTGGGCCAATTGATATGGCTTTTCCACCTCAATCAGTAACGCTTACCTTAGGACAGAATATTGATATTTCTCGTGGGGACATGATTGTAGCTGCAGAGAATCCTCCTAGAGTAGAGCAGGAAATTGAAGCGATGATCTGTTGGATGAACGAACGAGATCTGATGCCTCGCGGAAAGTATACAATTAAGCATACTTCAAATGAAGCTCGTTGTATGATTCGTGATGTGAAGTTTAAAGTGGATGTAAATACTTTAGAAGAGGTTACGGAAGACAAGCAAGTGAGTTTGAATGATATTGCTTGTATTTCATTCAAATCAGCAAAACCATTGTTTGTTGATGCATATAAGAAAAATAGAATTACTGGTAGTTTTATCTTAATTGATGATGCA
This sequence comes from Labilibaculum sp., assembly GCA_016743925.1. Lineage (GTDB taxonomy): Bacteria > Bacteroidota > Bacteroidia > Bacteroidales > Marinifilaceae > Labilibaculum. Next base: position 4,159 of record JADGFH010000283.1, on the reverse strand, counting down.
ACAAATGAAACAGTTGCTGCTGGTATGATCTTATAAAATTCCCTAATTACTGAATTTCAAAAAGGCTGAAACAATTGTTTCAGCCTTTTTTTTTGTGCAAAAAAAAGAGACTGCATCTGAACAGTCTCTAGTATTATTTAATTTTATAAAATACCTTAGAATTTTAATCCCAAAGTCATTTTAAGATTAATATTAGTTTTCTCTAGACGAACAACGTCGCTTCCATCATAGAATACAAAATCTTGATTATAATTTTTGTATTCAGCTGCTGTATCGAGGAAGAAGTTGTTGAATTTAAATCCAAGACCACCAGAGTATGTGTTGTAACCTTCATCGTAATCTCCTTTGTAAGGATCACCTATATGAGCGAAACCACCTCGAAGACTAATATTTGGAGTTGCACGAAACTCGGCACCAATTCTAATATTAGATGTAGATTCATGTATTGCTGAAACCGCCTTGTTAACGGCTCTTAAATCAGTTTTGAATCCTTCGATGGATTCACCATTGTCCCATTCCGTTTCGCTATCATCATATTCTGCTTTACCATAATTTAGCATTTCATAATCGATGCTAATTACAGCTCTTTTACCAAATGTATATGCTCCACTTAAAATGGTTCTCCAAGGCGTTTTAAAGTCAGTATTGGTAGTTTCGATAACCTCAGAAATGAGAGAATGATTGGCAATACCATCATCAGGGAATCCATTACTAATGCTTGGATCAAATTTAGAATTTACAAAAGTTTCCATTTCGGTATCCAAATTGTACCAAGTAGGAGTGTGAACTGCAATACCTAAACGAAGGTTTTGAGTTGGTTTGTATATTGCTCCTAATTTAATGTTAGCTCCAACACCATCAACCACTCTATCTTCGCCAAATGTAAATTCATTTAATGAGCTTTGATTATCTGTGTAGGCAAATTCTGAATAAATGGTAGATGTTTTATAATACAAATCTTGAATTCCTATTGTTGCTCCCAAATATAATTTATGAGAATAATTTGCTCCGAATGACAAAACAAATTCGCTGATGTATCCTTTTTCGACTTTATATTTTTCCTGATCCATAATGTCATCACCAGCTAATACTGATGTGTAATTTAGATTTTCATCAGGATTAATTAAGAAATTTTGATACGCCAATTTTTCCTCAAAAATATACAAGTCGTCAGATTCATTTCCAGAAGATACGTCACTCCAAAAATCCAATCTGGAACTAGCGGATGCTTCATTTATAATAAATGATTTGTTGTCAAAATTTGCAACTTGATTATAACCAATACCAAAATTAAAATTTTGCCAACCTGTTCCAGAGTCAATTCGAGGAACATTGCTTGAAATATAGCCAATATTACCTAATCTAAATTTGTTTTTATCTTCAGAAAAAGATCCATTTTCTGATTTATTCATCTGATAAGAAGGAGTAATTGTAAATTCGGAACTACGATAAATTGCAATACCTGCAGGGTTAATACTTAAGCTTGAAAAATCACCGCCAAGAGCCCCAAAAGCTCCCCCCATAGCAGTGGAACGAGCTGTTCCATTATAATTTTGCTGTGAGAATTTTAGTGCATCATCTACCGTTTGGGCAAAGGTAAATCCAGACATTATCAGTAG
>JADGFH010000283.1:0-2530 GCA_016743925.1 Labilibaculum sp. | reverse complement strand
ATATATAATCGTTTCATTTTCGTTAAATTTAGATTTATATCTGTAATTCTTATTGTATTCGTTTTACAGAAATATTAGCGTTCTATTTATTACTTATGGAGGACAAATTCCATTTTTATTGATCAATTTATCTTCTACCTGTTGATCTTTTGCTTGAACCACTTGAACTACTAGAAGAACCTGATGATCTTGAGCTACTGCTAGATGATCTTGAGCTTCCCGAAGAACGGTACGAAGAACTAGAGGATCTGCTAGAGCTTCCCGATGATCGATAAGAAGAACCTGATGATCTTCTAGATGAACTTCCACTATTGTATGATCTACTTGATTTGGAAGATCCGGATTTATAGGTAGGTTTTGATTTAGTTGAATTACTCCTTACTTTAGAGTAAGAAGATCTTGTACCTGATTTCGAATAATTAGAACTTCTTGTATTTGATGATTTATTATAAGAAGGTCTCGAATTTGTTTTTGGCTTATTATAGCTAGGAGAGGTACTTCTTCTCGTATTTGAATAAGAATTTCTATTTGCTTGAGAATTTGTCCTATTCCCAGTTGAATAAGAGTTTCTTCGTTGATTTCCATTATTGTAACTAGATCTAGTTGATCTTTGAGTGCCGTTACTATAGCTAGATCCATTTGTTCTAGTTGATGTTCCAAAGTTTGATCTTCTAGTTGCTGTACTGCTTTGGCTTGCTTTTGTACTTCCATAAGAGCTTCTAGTGCTGTATCGAGCTGCAGCTCTACTTCTTCTAGCATCATTGCTTAGTGAAGTATTTGATCTACGAGTTGAAACTCCAGCTTTTGTACTGTTTGCTGTCGAAGTTCTTCTGTTCGATGTAGCTACACGATTACCTGTTGAACCACTGGTTCCAGTTGGCTTATAGGTTGAAGCACGGCGATTACCATAACGGTCGGTAGTTCTGGTATAGTCTCTGTTTCTATAATAGCTACCATGTCCGTAGTTATTATTATGGTGTCCGTAGTAGCCTCCATAGTAACCATGGTTTCCGTAATATCCATGGTGACCATAATGGCCATAGTGTCCGTATGAATAATGAGGATAACCCCATCCAAAATTCAATTCCCAATACCAACTATCTCCAAAGCCCCAACCAAAGCCAGAATTATAGCGAGGATAATTATAGGCAAATGTATTTCCATATCTCATTGTGGAATAATTATATCTATTGTAGAAGCGATGGTTAGTCCAAGTTGGTGTCCACCAAACATTATCACCATCTACATAAACATTCCAATCAGAATCTCCAGCTAACCACATGGCAGTATTGTATCCACTGTTGTCGTAGTAACCAAATCCTTGAGGATACATTTCGCGTAAGCGTTCTGCCTCTATTCGATCTCTTTCCGATCCATCAAATCCTCCAAGAAAATAACCAGCATCACCTTCATAAATTAAGGTGTCAACACTTCCAATGGAATCATTATTTAAAATATCGGTGTATTTTTTTTGTAATTCAGCAAAATTACGATCATCTACATTTTCAGAAACCGATGTTGGTTTGATTTTTGTCGCTGATTGATTTGTTGTAGCAGGAGCTAAAGTATTAACTTTTTTAACTGCAGGGCTTTTAGCTTCTACCTTTTGAACAATTAAGGGAGCTTCGTTAGCATTGTAATAAATGTCATCTTCGTAAACTGCTGATCCCATGTAAGAAGGGGAACAACTAGTAGCAAAGAGAGCTGTAATTAATAGAATTTTGAAATAGGTTTTCATCGCATGTCCTCCAATAATGAATTATCTAAGATTATTTTTTACTTTTGTAAGGTATTTAATTACCTTAATTATAGCAAATACCATACCAAAATAATATATAATGGCAAAAGTTTTAACCAGTAGAAGCGAAAATTACTCGCAGTGGTATAATGATCTAGTGATCAAGGCAGATTTAGCAGAGAATTCTGCAGTAAGAGGATGTATGATTATTAAACCTTATGGCTATGCCATTTGGGAAAAGATGCAGGCGCAATTGGACAAGATGTTCAAGGAGACAGGTCATCAAAATGCTTACTTTCCACTTTTGATCCCGAAATCATTTTTAAGTAAAGAAGCAGACCATGTAGAAGGATTCGCAAAAGAATGTGCAGTTGTAACTCATTACCGTTTAAAGAATGATCCGAACGGGAAAGGTGTAATTGTTGATCCTGATGCCAAATTGGAAGAAGAATTAATTATTCGACCTACTTCAGAAACAATTATCTGGAGTACCTATAAAAATTGGATTCAATCTTACAGAGACCTTCCAATTCTTTGCAACCAATGGGCGAATGTAATGCGTTGGGAAATGCGTACTCGTTTATTCTTACGTACTGCTGAGTTTTTGTGGCAAGAAGGTCATACGGCGCATGCTACCAAAGAGGAAGCATTGGTTGAGACAAAGCAGATGATTGATATTTACGGTGAGTTTTCTGAGCAACATATGGCTGTTCCTGTATTAAAAGGACACAAAACAGAATCGGAAAGATTCGCAGGAGCTTTAGATACTTATTGTATTGAGGCTTTAATGCA
>JADGFH010000282.1 GCA_016743925.1 Labilibaculum sp. | reverse complement strand
TTCGAATCCTATATCGCCCACTATTATAAGGATTTAATAAAGATCTTTGTATTATCCCCAGCGCCATTTATTCAAAAAGTAATTTGTATTTCGAAAAAATACATTAAAGAAATTTTTCTTTAATGAAAACTTGATTACTTTTGTTTTCGTTTTAGATTTAAGAAAGAAACTATGGTTCAAAGTTCTAAAAAAAATCAGGGGGTTCCAGAGCCGACTATACGTCGTATGCCTTCTTACTTGGCATATGCTGAGGGATTGCTAAGGAAAGGTCAACAGTTTGTGTCATCGACACAGATTGCAAACTACATGAATATTGACCCCACACAAGTAACAAAAGATTTATCGTATACCATTATTGTTGGAAAGACTAGAGTAGGGTACGAAGTGAAAGCACTAGTTAGTGTTTTGTCTGACTTTCTTGGCTTTACTATTATGGATAATGCTTTCTTGGTTGGAGCTGGATCTTTAGGATCTGCATTGCTACACGATAGTGGATTATCGCATTTTGGGTTGAATATTGTTGCTGCTTTTGACGTTAATTCATCGACAATTGGTCGTAAAATTAATGATGTAGAGGTTTTTCATATAGATCAATTTCGTGACTTAGCACAAGAAATGAAAGTAATTATGGGAATAATAACCGTTCCTGCAGAAAATGCTCAGACAGTTGCCGATTTGATGGTTGCATGGGGTATTAAAGCAATTTGGAATTTTACACCTGCAAGAATTAAGGTTCCTGAAGATATCATTGTTCAGAATACTACTTTGTATTCAAATTTGGCAATCATTTTTAATAAACTACATAGCGAGAAGAAAGAAGCTCTTTAAGAGATTAAATAAAGGATATAAAACAGGGCTGTTGAAATGAATCAACAGCCCTGTTTTTAATTTATTGATGTTTACAAATATTAGGCATTTTCCAAAATACGAATAGCGTTATCTAAAATTGTTGTATCATCTAGTTCAACAATACCGCCGTAAGGTCCTTGTTCAACGTGAATTCCAGTGCTTTTACCTTTTGTTCCACCAAAATAATTTCTAACTGTTTCTACTTCTAACTGTAATTCTTCCGCAATCCTTTGCATGCTTCCATCTGGCAAACGATCTTTAATCTTTCTCAACTCATTGAATGTTATGGTTTTAGTCATATGCTCTAAAGTTTTTATTAATGGTTAGAAATTGATTTGCCCTTTAAATTTAGTGAAAGAATTTGTTAAATTAAAATTATTTCAATGTTAAAAAACGTTAAAAAGTAAGTGTGAAACTAGTTTTTTCATTGGGAACAGATTGTGCTGTTATTGTACCCCCATGTAATCGTAAAATTTGTTTCGAAAGACTTAAACCAATTCCCGAACCTTTGGGTTTGGTTGTAAAGAATGGAATAAATACCTTGTCTAATACTTCTTTTATAATTCCTTGCCCATTATCGCTAATTTGAATTGATATCCGTCCTCTTTTATTCATAAAGGCTTTCAGCTCTATTTTAGGATTTTCTGTTTGTTCTAGGGCGTGTATCGAGTTTTTGATAAGATTGATAAGAACCTGTTCTAATAATTGTTCGTCAGCAGAAAGTTCAATTGTTTCTGGATTAATGCTTATATCGCACTTAATGCCTTTTCGTTTTATTTCTTCGGCCATTAAGCGATGAATGTTATCGAATAATTTTTGAACTTGAAAAATGCCAAAGCTAGGTTTTGGTATTTTTGTAAGGTTGCGATAGGTATCAACAAAATGTAAAAGACCAGAACTTCTTTTGTGAATTGTCTCAAGAGCCATTTTAACCTCGTTTAATGTTTCTAGGTCGTCTTCTTGGAACTTGTTAGTGTTGTTGGCACCAAAGTCATCTAAAATTGTTGTAAGTGTTGTGGAAAGCGAAGAGATTGGTGTAATCGAATTCATGATTTCATGAGTTAATACTCGAATCAATTTTTGCCACGATTCAATTTCCTGTTCTTCCAGTTCATATTGGATGTTTTTAATTGAAACCAGAATAACTTGTCTGTTATTGATTTTGAATTCGGTTGCATAAACTGACAGTTTCAGAATATCTTCATTATCTACAACCTTGATAAGTGTATTTTCACCGTGTTTTAGACTTAAAAGATTGTCAACCAACTCTGGACTAAAGGAGCTTAAATCTTGAATTTTCTTTAGGTTGCTAACTTGAAAGAGCTTTTTTGAAGCGTTGTTTATCATCTCAACTTTTCCATCTTTGTGAAAAGCAATTAAACTAATTCCAATGTGTTGTATTACGGTTTGCAGATAAAAATAGTGCTCTTCTTTTTCTGCTCTTATTTTTTGAAAATCAGTAATAACTGCGTTAAAAGATTCTTGTAGTTTATCAAACGAGCTGCCAAGACCTTGAACTTGAAAGTTTCGTGTGAAATCGGAGTATCGAATTGATTCTAGAAAATTTTTAAGTAGGCGGTTGGTTTTTTCCACATACTTAATAATTTCTACTATCTGATAAACTATGGCAATGAGAGTTAGGCTTGCAGTAAAGTATAAACTTTTTTTTGCAACTAAATAGAACAATAAGAATATCGTTGCAGAAAGAACGATAATTCTTATTATAAAATTGACACGGAAGCTTTTATAAACCATATTTTTCTAATCTGCGATAAAGAGATGTACGAGTAAGGCCTAATTCGCCTGCCGCTTTTGAAATATTCCCTTTGTTTGTTTTTAAAACTTTTTGAATAATATTTTTTTCAACCTCTTCAAGATTATAAGAATCGAATTCTACATCTTCCTGACCATTTCTTTCAGTGCTTACTTGAAAATCATTAGGATCTAGGTTTCGATCATCAGCCATAATAATGGCACGTTCCATTAGGTGTTGAAGCTCCCTTACGTTTCCAGGCCAGCTGTAATCGTATAATTTATTTAAGCAACCTTTCGAAAGCGGGTTAATTCCTTTTTTGTATTTCTTCGAATAGATTTCCAAAAAGTGATTAGCCAATAGTGGAATATCCTCGTATCTCTCGCGCAAAGCAGGTAGTGTAATTTCAACCGTATTAATTCTGTAAAGTAGATCTTGGCGATATTTTTCTTCAGATGCCATTTGTTTGAGTTGCATATTCGTTGCACAAATCAAACGAATATCAATAGGAATTGGTTTGTTTGATCCTACGCGAATAACTTCTCTACGTTCCAAAACAGTAAGTAGTTTTGCTTGCATTGGTAAACTTAAATTGCCAATTTCATCTAAAAATAAAGTTCCGCCAGATGCTATTTCGAATCGTCCTGGTCGATCTGTTCTTGCATCAGTAAAAGCACCTTTTACATGACCAAATAATTCACTTTCAAATAGGTTTTCATTGATCGATCCTAAGTCAACGCTTATAAATACTTCATCTTTACGGGCAGAGTTTCTGTGTAATGCTCTGGCAACAAGTTCTTTTCCTGTGCCGTTCTCGCCTAAAATTAGAACATTGGCATCGGTTACTGCAACCTTAGTAATGGTAGAGAAAACTTGCTGCATTTCTGGAGAAGTACCAATAAAGTCGTTAAATGGTTGATCTAGAACTGCGTTTAATTCCTTTTGTTTAGTTTTTAATTCGCTTACCTCATCTTTTGATCTGCGTAATTTTATAGCTGAAGAAATTGTTGCGAGAAGTTTTTCATTTTGCCATGGTTTAAGAATAAAATCTGTCGCACCAGCTTTAATTGCTTTAACAGATTTTTCAATATCACCATAAGCTGTAATAAATAAAACAACAGCTTGAGGATCAATTTCTAATATTTTATTTAGCCAATGATATCCTTCTTGTCCGCTAATTGCATCTTTAGTGAAATTCATGTCTAATAAAATAACATCATAATGATCCTGTTTCATTAGTTTTGGGATCATCTCCGGATTATACTCTGTATTTATTAATTCGACATGTTGCTTTAGAAGAAGTTTTAAGGAGAAGAGGATATCTTCATTGTCATCTATAGCTAGTATTTTTCCGTTTTTTTGATTTGCCATAATTCAGAACTAATTTGTCGGTTCAGGTTAGAATGTGTAAATATGAATTCAAGATATCATTATTAATTCAGAATTAAAAGAAAAATGTTCGTATGCGTACAGTGTTTGTATTATTTTCGTTCACAGTATCATGTAAATCAGTATGTTTGACTTTTTTAATGAATTGTTAATCAATGTTAAAAGTGTTTTGGCATGAAAGTGGCTGTAAATTCAACGTGTTTGAAAAAGGATTAAAAGAAGTCAAAAAATAATGGATAGAATTATTGAAAAGAAGTCCTGGTATTTACAAAAGAAGAATTGGTATTTAGCAGGAACTGTGTTAGCTGTAGTTATATTGTATACAGCCTTTCTAGGAGAACCAGGTTCTCGCTTACGAGTTGATAAAGAGAAATTATCGATCGCTGAGGTTCAAACTGATCATTTCCAAGAGTATATTGCTAGAACAGGAACGGTGAATCCTATAACAACTGTATATTTAGATGCAATTGAAGGCGGCCGTGTTGAGGAAATTTTGTTAGAAGAAGGTAGTATGGTTCAAAAGGGAGATGTAATTCTTCGTTTAAGTAATTCCGAACTAAATCTTCAAATTTTGAATTCAGAAGCGGCTTTTACCGAACAAGTAAATCGATTAAGAGATACTCGTTTGAGTATGCAGCAAGATCGTTTGAATATTAAAAGAAGCTTGTTGGATATTGAATTGAATTTATCTAAAAGTAGAAGGGCGTTTAAAAGGAATAAAATCTTTTATGAGAAGGATCTTATTTCCAGAGAAGAATTTGATGAGTCTAATGATAATTTTGAATATTTTCAGCAATCAAAGGAACTCTTGTTGTTGAGACAAAGAACTGATTCATTATCGCGAACAATTCAGATTCAACGATTGGATGCCAACCTAAGTAATATGGAAAATAACCTTGAGTTGGTTCGTGCAAAACTTCAGAATTTGAATGTTAAAGCTCCTGTAACAGGACAGCTTGGTTCATTAAATGCAGAGTTAGGAGAATCGAAAGCTAGAGGTCAACGATTAGGACAGGTTAATGTTCTTGATAATTATAAAATTAATGCCATGGTAGATGAGCTTTACATTGCTCGTTTAAGTAAAGGCTTGAAAGCTAAATTTAAATTTAGTGGTAAAGAGTATGATTTAATAGTATATAAGGTATATCCTGAAGTAAGGGGTGGTCAGTTTGAGATCGATATGAAATTTACTGGGGAATTACCTTCAGGTATTCGAACAGGACAAACTTTTAGAACAAAAATTGAACTTGGAGAACCAAGAGAAGCCGTATTGATTCCTCGTGGTGGATTCTTTCAAAGTACTGGGGGGCAGTGGATATTTGTAATTGACCCAAGTGGCAGTTTTGCAACGAAAAGATCGATTAAATTAGGCAATCAAAATCCGAAATACTATGAGGTGTTAGAAGGTTTAACTCCGGGAGAAAAAGTTGTTGCTAATGGTTATGATTCATATGAAGATGTTGATAAGTTGATCTTAAAATAAGTTGATGCTGAAAATTTTATTGAATACCGTTTTAAGAAGTCTGTACCGACAGAAAGTTTATTCTTTAGTGAATATTTTGGGCTTGGCAACAGGTGTAACTTGTACTTTACTCATTTTAATATGGGTTGATTATGAAACGGGATTTGATGACTTTCATAAAGATATCGAGCAAGTTTATAGTGTTTATGAAAATCAGAATTATGCAGATGGAGATGTTTTCTCTGTTTATTCAACACCTGCACCACTCGCGGAATCAATAAAGAAATCAATTCCAGAGATAAAGTACTCTAGCCGATTGGTTAGTACGTGGGGACAATTGGTTCTATCTGTTGATGGAGAAAGTTTTGTAGAGAATGGAGGAAAGGTTGTAGATACTGATTTTTTTAAGATTTTCTCATTTCCAATAATAAAAGGGGCTACTGAGAATCCTTTAAAAGGTAATTATTCAATAGTTATTACAGAGAAGTTAGCAAAAAAATATTTTGGAGATCAAGATCCAATTGGAGAGTTGATTGAAATTAATTCGAAATATAGATACGAGGTTACTGCTGTTATTCAGAATCCTCCGGCAAATTCATCAATTAGTTTTGATTTTTTGATTCCCTTTTCATTTTTTGAGGATTTTTGGGAATATGATTTATCCGATTGGGAAGCAAATTCTTTTCACACCTTTATAAAGTTAGGGGATGGAGAAAAATCTGTTAAAGTTTCGCAGAAATTAAATAATTATATCAAGGCCAGAATTCCAAATTCTAATGTTGAGTTAGCCTTGCAAGCATTTAGTAATTATCATCTTCATGCCATTGATAGTAAAAAGGTAGGAGGAGTTTGGTACGTTCGTGTATTTTTGTTGGTAGCGGTTTTAATTCTGCTTATTGCTTGCTTTAATTACATGAATTTAGCAACGGCACGATCAGAAAGGCGATCAAAAGAGGTCGCTATACGTAAGGTTGTTGGCGCCCAAAGAAAAGGACTGATTAGCTTATTTTTGGGTGAGTCAATATTCTTTACTCTTATATCATTAGGGATTGCAATTGTATTAGTTGAGTTATTATTGCCAGTTTTTAGTGATTTGACCAATAGGAGTTTAAGTTTGAGTTTTAGTGATCTTGATTTTTTGATTAGTGTTGTTGTTGTTGTATTTCTTACAGGAATTATTTCAGGAAGTTATCCTGCATTATTTTTATCCTCTTTTGTGCCAATTCAGGTGGTTCGGGGTGGATTGAGAAAAGATTCAGCTCGTTTACGAAGAGTCTTGGTTGTAATTCAATTTACAATGTCGATCACATTATTCATATGCTCTGGGATTATTTATCAGCAATTGAAATTTTTGCAGGAATCAGATATTGGTTACAATAAAGATGATTTGATTTATATTGAAATGGGCGATGATTTTGAATCGGTATATGCTGATTTAAAAAATGAATTGATCAAAATTTCTGGAGTATCATGGATTACGGCGGCCAATCAAATGCCAGTTAATTTTAGCAACTCAACTTGGGATGTGGAATGGCCAGGGAAATCAGTAAGTTCAGAAGATATCTTATTTCAATTGTCTTTTGTTGATTATGACTTTATTGAAACCTTTGAGATGGATGTGATTCAAGGAAGGGGTTTTTCAAAAATACATGGGGAGGATAGTTTAAAATTTATCATTAATGAATCGGCTGCTCAAAAAATGAATATGTTTCAAACAATTGGTGAATCTGTTACCATTTGGGGATATTCAGGAGAGGTTATTGGTATAGTAAAAGATTTTAATTTTAATAGTTTACAGGTTGGTGTAGAGCC
>JADGFH010000281.1 GCA_016743925.1 Labilibaculum sp. | reverse complement strand
CTACTCCACCTATTATCCTTTAAATCAACAAGGAAAACAGTCTCTTTTATTTTATACTAAAAAAACCATTGTATCGAATAGAAAAACAAGTACAACAAATATGTTATGTCGTTAAACAAGAGGATAAATTCACAAATCAAAAAAGCAAGCTCTTAATGAGTTAAAATTTGAAACATTTTCCTTTCTCAGCCGTTTAATCATTCATTATTATTTTTCCTATGGCGTATGCAAAATTAGCAGCCTTATTTTATAGCAAGATCATAATAATAATATTTTAAGCTCTTAAAACTAAAGGGGCTTTTAACAATAAAAATTCCCAATCCGTTACTGATTCTGTAAAATAAAACTCAGATATGACAACTAATTCAAACGATAAACTTTACAAAGACATTATCGATTTTGCCCCTATTGGTTTCTATCAAACTACTCCTGATGGTAAATTCACGCTGGTAAACAATGAAATGCTATCCCTACTCGGTTTTGAAGAAGAAGAGGAATTACTCTCCAAGAACATAGCTGACTTTTATTTTGATCCCCAAGAAAGAGAAAGATTAATTGCCAAATATGATGTTTTCCAGAACCTCAGGTTAAAAATGTTGAAATTAAATGCAAAAGAAAAGATGGCCGTCTTATCTGGATTTTAATGACCGCTAGAGCCAATAAAAACAAAGAGAATAAAACAGAAAGTTATGATGGTTTCATTCCTGACATCACCAATAAGAAAGAAGCTCAAGAACGTTTAAAAGAAAGTGAAAATCATTTATCCGCATTTGTGAACTCATCTTCCAACATGATATACATTAAGGATGAAAATGAGAAATACCTTAATGTAAATGAGAGCTTATGTGAATTTCTGAACAAAGATGAAGAGGCAATAAAATACAAGCGAGATGAAGAAATACCAAACAATCCTTTTCTTCTTGCTCCGACTTCTACCCTTGAAAGCTCACTAACTAACAATACGATAATTCGAGAAACAGTTCAAATTAACGATCGTATTTTTGAGCTCTCTAACTTCCAAATTACCGTTGGTGAAAAATTAAGATATGGAGGCATTTACAGAGACATTACAGAACGAACAAAACAAGAAAAAATTCAACATTTTCTTTATGATATTTCAGAGTTGTCATTTACTGAAAACTCGCTCTCCAATTATTTGGAAAAAATTCATCAGGAAATAAAAAAGCTGATCAGTGCTGATAATTTTTACATTGCCTTATATGATTCAGAATCTCAAGAATATTCCTTTCCTTACAGCGTTGATTCCTATGCGACTTGCCCAGAAAACTACACCTCCAAATTAAGAGGTAGCTTAACCGATTTCGTGCGTCGGAACAGAATTGGTAAAATTATTGTTGGTAAGGAACAAGAACAAGTTTATGCAGATAGTAATGCTCCATTAATTGATACTCCATCTGCTGCGTGGATGGGCGCTCCAATTATCAACAAACTAACCAATCAATCCATTGGAATGATTGCAGTACAGGATTACACCAATCAGAAGGCATATTCTGAGAATGATCTTAAAATTCTGGAAATCATTGCCCACAATATTGGTGTATTTATCAAGCGGGTTAAATACATCGAGCTGTTGAAAAATGCAAAAGAACATGCCGAAGAAAGTAAAATGGTGTATGAAGCACTTTTCAAAGAAAACGTATCGGCAATGATATTAGTTGATGATCGAAATGCAAAAATTGAAGATGCAAACCAATCTGCCTGCGATTTTTACGGCTACACCAAGCAAGAAATGTTGACCCTTTTTATTAATGATCTTAGCACAGATTCTCCATCGGTGATAACAAGCGAAATAAATAAAACAATAAAAACCGAAAATTATAACGCAGAACACAAACTAGCAAACAATGAAATAAGGGATGTTGAAGTGTTTAGTGGGAAAATGATGCTTCGTGGTAAATCTTATATCTATTCAATAATTAATGACATTAGCATTCGAAAAAAGAATGAATTGGAAATTCAACGTCTGTACACGGCAATTGACCAAAGTCTTTCCCCAATTGCTCTTACCGATTTAAATGGCATTATCACTTATGCAAATCCAGGATATTGTTACACCTCCGGATATTCAAATAAAGAACTCATTGGGCAATCCGCCAGCATCCATAAATCAGAAGAAACACCAAAACAGGTTTACGAAGACTTATGGCAGACAATTACGAAGGGTGAAATTTGGAAGGGTGAAATGACCAATAAAAAGAAAAATGGAGGACGCTATGTTGAGCAAGTTATTATTTCACCTGTTTTTGACAAAAATCATAAATTGCTACAATTTATTAAAGCTTCTCGCGACATCACAAAAGAGTTGGAAATAAAAAAAGAATTGATCGAAACAAAAGAAAATGCGGAGGAAAGTGATCGTTTAAAATCAGCATTTTTAGCCAACATGAGTCATGAAATTAGAACTCCAATGAATGGTATTTTAGGTTTCACAAACCTATTGCAAGATTCGGATTTTACAGGAGAAGAAAAAGATGAGTTCATTAACATTATTAAACAAAGGGGCGATAGGCTTCTAAATACAGTAAATGATTTAATTGATATTTCGATGATTGAATCTGGGCAAATTAATATCGAAAAGGCCGAATTAAATGTTTCCACACAAATAGAAAGTTTATATAGCTTTTTTAAACCTGAAGCTGAAGAAAAAGGCCTCCAACTAGAATTCAATACTAAATCTGAAAACAAAGATTTAGTAATTGAAACTGATGAAACAAAATTCGCCTCTATTCTTACGAATTTGATTAAAAATGCTATTAAATTTTCAATTGAGGAAATAGTACAAATTGAATATGAGTGTTTAGAAGGAAGAAATAAAGGACATGCTAAGTTTTCAGTAAAGGACCAAGGTATAGGTATTGCCCACGACAAACTCAACCGCATTTTTAATCGGTTTGAACAAGAAGATATTACTGCTACAAAAGGTTATGATGGGTCAGGGATAGGTTTGTCCATAACAAAGGCTTATGTAGAAGCATTAGGAGGTCAAATATGGGTCGAATCTGAAAAATCAAAAGGTTCAAACTTTCAATTTACTTTACCCCTAAATTCGAAGATACAAACTAAATCAATAATAGATTTTGAATCATATAATGAAGAACAGCCCGTCAAAAACGGAATTAAAATACTAATTGCCGAAGATGAAGAGGAAATCTCTAAATATCTATCAATTATTCTTAAAGGTATAAGTAGTGAAATAATACTTGCAAAAAATGGAGCTAAAGCCCTTGAAATATTCATTACACAAGGAGATATTGACCTTATTTTAATGGATATTAGCATGCCTGTAATGGATGGTTATGAAGCAACACGGAGAATTCAAGAAATTGATAGCAACATTCCAATTATTGCTCAAACGGCCTTTGCCCTATCAAATGATGAAGACAAAATGCTTGCTTCTGGTTTTGACAATTACATTTCCAAACCAATAAACAGAAAAAACTAATTGAAATGATTAAAGCATTAACACTATAAGCATTTTAAATGTAATTCATAATTGCAAACTAAAATCCTACACAATACAATAAACACTAGTACTTTTTTTATGTATCCTTAATTTAGAATTAATCTACTCATTAGGAATGCGCTCACTACCATATTGATTTATTATTTTACATCCACAGTGGAAAACGTTTCTCAGTAAGCAATTGATATTTTCACAAAATTAAGTTTATGAAAAACCTCAACCTGATCCAAAAATTCACTTTAGGCGGCATCGCTTTTGGCCTTATATTTCCTGCACTTGCATTTACGTTCGATTTAGCCATTAAGAATTTACCCTTTTCGTTGGAGAACATCCTAAAACTGCATGCTGTTAACCCAATTCATTTTATTATTGACACCGCGCCCATCATCATTTCTTTTGTTGCCTATTTAGTTGGCCGACGCGTGTACAAACATGATGAGATTGCAAAATTAACAATCAAAGCCCAGCTAATTGAGATCCATAAAAAGAACGAAGAACTTCAATTAAGTAATGCTGAAAAAGACAAATTCTTCTCTATCATTGCACACGACTTACGCAATCCCTTTATTGGTTTAATGAACCTTACTAAATTGATGTCTGAAAAATTTTCAGGACTATCGATTGAGGAAATGCAGGAATTTGCCCTGAGTATTGATAAATCAGCAACCTCCCTTTATCGCTTTCTCGAAAACTTATTAAATTGGGCAAAAATGAGCCGGAATTTGGTTCCTTTTAATCCCGAATCAATCCATTTGCTTTCAAGCGTAAATGCCTGTGCCGAAATAATACAGGAATCGAGCAAGAATAAAGATGTTGAAATCTTATGTGATATTCAGGATGATGTAAAAGTTTTAGCTGACAAAAATATGTTGTTGCTAATCATCAGAAATCTGGTCTCCAATGCGGTAAAATTCACCCCAGGAGGAGGAAAAATATATCTCACTGTTAAAAATAAGTATGATAATAATATTATTATTTCAGTTAAAGATACTGGCATTGGCATGAATAATGAAATGCTTCAGAAATTATTCAACTTAAATGCAAAAATAAACAGAAAAGGCACAGATGGCGAACCAAGCACAGGCCTTGGATTGCTACTCTGCAAAGAATATATTGAGAAGCAAGGTGGCAAAATATGGGCCGAAAGCGAAGAAGGAAAAGGCAGTGAATTCAAGTTCACTCTTCCAATGGCCAGCTAAGCTTCTTCGCTCAATGGAAGCAATAAACATACTACAAAAGCATTTTAAATAAAGTTCGAAAATATTGGCATAAAAAAAAGGTGCAATTTAAAACTGCACCTTTTACTTTCCTTATTTTTTCTTCTTTCTTTTGGCTTTAAATTCGTCCATGCTAATTTTGCCATCGGCATTACTGTCTTTTACAGCAAATATTTTATCAATTCGTTTTGCTCCAATTTCATCTCCTTTTTTATTCTTTCTCCCTTTCATTCCCAAAACAAATTCGGCCTTATCTAAAAAGCCATTGGAATAACCATTTAAACGAAAAAAACCAGATTAATTAATAAAAAAGAATTAAATTAATTCAAATTTCACTATCAAGAATGCTCAAAATATTTATAAATATGAGAATACCTCACATCATATTATTCTTCATCTTTTTATTCATAACTACTCCCGTTTTATCACAGCTTCATAAGGATACAAAAACGCTTAAGGTTGGAATATATGATAATCCTCCGAAAATATTTATTAATAAAAACAATGAACCTGATGGGATTTTTATTGATGTATTGAAAAGTGTTGCAGAGAGAGAGCACTTTGAATTAGAGTTCATTCACGACAAATGGTCTCGACTAATTAAAATGCTCGAAAGAGATGAAATAGATGTCTTACCCGATATGATCTATTCCTTAGAGCGAGATTCCCTGTTTAATTTGAGTGTTCCTTTATTAAGCACATCGCTTCAGATATTCACCACAAAGCAAACACCCATTAACGATATTTATGATTTAAGAAGAAAACGAATTGGAGTAATCAATAGTTCAAGGCAAAAAGAGGTAATTGTTGAAAGAAATAAAACAGAACATATCAACTGTGAAATTTTATCCTATGGTGATTTTTACGAGTTGTCCAATGCTATACATTCAAATGAAATAGATGTTATTGTTGCCTATCGATTCTTTTATTTTTCTGAATTATGTGATCCATCAATTCAACCTACGGGAGTGGTCTTAGATCTATCAGAAATCCACTATGGCTTGTCAAAAAACCTTGATTCTGAAATAAGAATTAAGATCAATAAAGGTATAATTGCATTAAAAAATGATATCGACTCAGAATTTTACCAATCACTCAATCAATGGTATACCAAGAGTAAAACTAATATTCCTGTAATCGTAATTTGGGGCGTGGGCGTTATTCTAGTTTGTTTGCTTATCGTTTTGATTTTTGTTGTTGTATTACGCCAACAAGTAAATCAAAAAACCCAAACGCTTAAGGCAAGAAACAAAGAATTGATGATTACGAAAGAAAGAGCTGAGGAAAGTGACAAACTTAAAACTGTTTTTCTTCAAAATGTATCTCACGAAATTCGGACTCCATTAAATGGAATTCTTGGGTTTATTGAATTACTAAAAAATTCACATGTAAAAGATTCGGGTAAAAGGTATTTAAACATTATTTCCATAAATGGTGAACGATTACTAAATACTATAAATGACATTCTTGAAATATCAGCTATAGAAACAAATCAAAAAAAACTTCGCTTAAAGGCTATTAATTTAAATGATATTCTAAAGAATCATGTTAACATCTATTCGGAACAAGCCAAACAAAAAGGAATACAACTGCAATACAGGAATAGTTTAACTACTGCACAAACGATAGTTAATACCGACGAAAATGTATTGGGTAGTATTTTATCCCATTTGCTTAACAATGCTATTAAATTTACCGATAAGGGTGAAATAGAATTAGGTTGTAGCATACAGCAAAATAATGTGATTGTTTATTTAAAAGATACAGGTATTGGAATTCCTGAGGAGCGCACTCATGCAATATTTGATCGATTTGTTTCGGCAAATTTAAATTTAAGCCGTAATAACGAAGGCTTAGGACTAGGACTATCGATCGCCAAAGCCTATGTAAATATGCTTAAAGGTAGAATTTGGGTCGAGTCTGAATACAAGCTGGGAAGTACTTTTTATTTTACATTTCCCACCAATTCGATAAGCGTAAAAGAAGTAGATTCATAAGTAATCATTGCGATTACCAGAAAATGGTTCAATACAAGCCACTGCCAATCCTGTGCTTATCAATTTAATTGAACAATCACATATCGAAAAGCATTAGCAATGCTCGTTTGTCGCATTCTTTAAATGATAAGGAAGAGACAAGCGAAGAAATCCTCCCCTAAAATCGGTTTACAAGAGGTGCTTTTAATGTTCTTAGTTTCGAAACAGAAAAAAGGTGCAATTTAAAACTGCACCTTTTACTTTCCTTATTTTTTCTTCTTTCTTTTGGCTTTAAATTCGTCCATGCTAATTTTGCCATCGGCATTACTGTCTTTTACAGCAAATATTTTATCAATTCGTTTTGCTCCAATTTCATCTCCCTTTTTATTCTTTCTCCCCTTCATTCCCAAAACAAATTCGGTCTTATCTAAAAAACCATCGGAATTGGCATCAAATTTTGCAAAAATAGCCTTCTTTTTTGGCTTTTGCTCTTGTGCACTTACCTGCGTAAAAACAAACAAGCCCAAGGCTAAAATTCCTAATTTTAATAAATTTACTTTCATTTGATTAATTTTTAAGTAATATAATACCACTGTAT
>JADGFH010001059.1 GCA_016743925.1 Labilibaculum sp. | reverse complement strand
GCACCAATTCCAAAATACACATTTGTTTTTGTCCGGATTTCCTTAACTTCATTAATATCAATGTTTTTTTCCCACATAATATTTTCTCCTATATCATAATCTGGTTATATTTATAATTTAATCGAGATTCTTCCTCCAGACACATTTCTGCTTTATACTTGCAATATTCTACCAAACTTAATACTATATAGTTCATTTATCGCTTATTACTTGCATATTAATATCAATAAGGAAACTATTAAATGAGTGAACTTTCAGATTTCATGAGTAATCTTGCTCCAGATGAAGGGATAAATCCTTCTGTAAATGTAGAAGGTGTAAATTTTATACGCATAAGCAATTCGAAGCGGGTGGAACCATTTATCTACAACTGCAGTATTGCAATTATCAGCCAAGGCAGAAAAATTGCTCACTTTGGTGATGAAGTTCTGGCTTACGATCCTGATAATTACCTTGTTCTATCAACTCCCATACCACTTGATTGTGAAACTATTGCCAGTCCTGAGGAACCGTTACTGGGAATGACCATCGATATTGATTTGAAAGTGTTACATGAACTTATTTCTCTTATTGATGAACCGTATAACAGTGAGGGTTTTCCCAAAGATTATTCAAAAGGAGTGCAATCGATTCCTTTAGATGAAGCTCTTTCAAGTGTAGTAAAAAGATTATTATTAGTTATGCAGAATGCACAGGACTGTAAAGTGCTTGCACCGGGTATATTACGTGAGATTTTGTACTTGATTTTAAAAAATAACAAAGCACCTTCTCTATATGCTATGACCGAACACAATACCAATTTTTCTCGAATTGCATGGGTTTTGCGAAATATTCATAATAACTATTCAAAAAATATATCAATTAATGATTTGGCTAACGAAGCGCAAATGAGTGTATCGTCTTTTCACAGAGAATTCAAAAAAGTTACTGCAGAATCGGCTATTCAATACATTAAGAAATTAAGACTTACAAAAGCAAAGAACTTTATAATACAAGATCATTTTAATGCTAATACAGCAGCATACAAAGTCGGTTATGATAATATTTCTCAATTTAGCAGAGAGTTTAAACGGCTTTTTGGTTACTCTCCTTCTTTTTTTATTAAGAATTAACTACGTAGCATTGTAAATTTAGTCCCTGGTCGATTTTATCACCGATTTATAGATAAATATCTATGGTACAGCCCTCGTAGGAACAATAGAGAATCAACGGGATAATATTTAGGGATTTAGACTATAATTAATTATTGGGATATTACTCCAAAGAAATATGAGAAAAGCCTTAAATATGTCGGTATGATTATTCAAGATTCTATTCGTGCTTCTGCACCTTGTCAGTAAATTGCTGGCCTTCAGCCGAAAAGGGAATATTGTTACTACAACACTTAATATTCATGAAATTCTGAATGATACCATTGAAATTTCAGTAAGAACAATTGATAAAAAATTACTATTTTATTATCAGGAGATGCCCATAATTACAACCTAATGGGAGCTCGTTCGGCGATACAGAGTGCTTTTATAAATTTAGGTATTAATACCAGTCATACTATTCAAGATCATAACGGTAGTATTGAGGTTCATAGCGAATGCCTCGTAGGACTGAATCAATAGAGATTTTCAATAAAAAGCATACTGAAATAGATATTGTTCTTTTGGATATGATTATGCCCAAGATGAATGGATCTGAAGCTTTTTATAAAATGAAAAAGATTGATGCAGACTGTAAAATAATAATTGCATCTGGTTATACTCAAGATGAGAACATAGAGGACTTAATTCAAAATGGACTGGCAGGATTCATTAACAAACCCTTCAGAATTTCAGATATTAGCCAGCTATTAAATGATGTGATAAAAAAATAAAGGGTTATTCATGACCATGGATAAAAACATTCAT
>JADGFH010000280.1 GCA_016743925.1 Labilibaculum sp. | reverse complement strand
AAACAAAGAGGCTATCAATTTCTTCGCAACCGCCTCAAGGGAATTCATTGGATATTACTTCTTTTGTTATCCTAATAAAGCATACTTCTAGTAAAAATTGAATTTTTAAATTATCTGAACCTTTCGATTATTTGTTGGTTCAATTTACCACTGTGCAAGCCTTATAAGACTTTTTCACTTTTTAAACGATTGCGATTTTTTTCTTAAATTAAAAAAAAAATTCACAACTTGTCACCCACATGTCGGGTATTCGTTTCTTAGAACAAAAATAAGGAAGAAGTTATGCACGCACCAAATAAAAACATATCCAATTTAATCGTGAATTATCTGCGAGGGGAGTTGGATGAAGCACAACAAAAAGAATTGAATGAATGGTTGAAAATACCGCACAACCTGAATCTTTTTGAACGAATTGTATCTAAAGAAAATATTTTAAATAAGAGCTTCGAACAGGATACATTTAATCAGGAAAAAGCATGGTCCGCTATTGATAAGAAGATTGGAAAGACAACTAATTATCGAAAATGGTTAAGTTATGCCGCAGTCATTTTATTGCCATTGGCAATAGGATTTCTAATTCTGAATCAAGTGCCAGAATATGAAGCTGATTTGGCCGAAATCCAGACAATTAAGCCTGGAGGAAGTAATGCCGTTATTTACTTTTCGAATGGAGAGGTTGTCAATTTAAAGAAGGATACATCAAGTTTAATTCGATCACAAGAAAACCTTTTGATAGAGAGAGACCGCAATCGTCTTCGTATTAACGATAATGAGTTGAATACGTCAACAGTAATTAGGATGAATCGTATTGTTACGCCAATTGGAGGTGAATATCAGGTTGAATTACCCGATGGAACTAAAGTTTGGTTAAATGCTGATTCGTATTTAGAATTCCCTTCAAAATTCTCGGATAAAGAGAGAAAGGTTATTGCAAAAGGAGAATTGTACTTCGATGTAGCAAGCAATAAGGATTGGCCGTTTATTGTAGAATCAAAAGGCATAAACTTGAAAGTTTTAGGAACTGAGTTTAATTTGAGGGCTTATGAGGATGAAGAGGAAATTGTTTCCACATTGGTCGAGGGAAGTGTTTTAGTGAGTAATTCATTGGGTGAAAATATTAAATTGAATCCGGGTTATCAGGTTGTGATAAACAAATCGGATAATGCAATGATAGATGCTGAAGCCAATATAGAGGCAGTAACTGCATGGAAGAATGGACGATTTATTTTTAATGATAGAAGAATTGAAAACATCATGTACGATTTAACCAAGTGGTACGATGTGAAGGTATTCTTTGGAAATGCAAGCGTTAAAGATGTAAGATTTTCGGTAGATGTTCCACGTTATGGAAAAATTGAACACATACTAAAATTAATACAAGGAACAGGAGAAGCAAACTTTACTGTAAATGGTAATGCGATAATAGTAAATTAAAAAAGGGGATGCGCTAACATCCCCATAAGTTAAACAAAGCGCAAATACGAATTGCGCTAATTAATAACCAACAATCCAAATTTATGAAAAAAAATCATGTGTTTGGGCATTACGCTAATAATGTCTGGACAAAAACCGTAAGGGTTATGAAATTAACGACCATTTTAATCTTTCTAGCAATTTTTAGTGTTGCTGCAGAAGGATTTAGTCAGGGCGGAACCATCTCCCTAAAGATGGAAAACGCAAGTTTAAAAGAAGTGTTTCAAGTTTTGAAATCTAATTCCGATTATACTTTTGTGTATAGCGAAGCAATGGTGGAAGATGTTGAAATAGAATCTTTAGATCTTGAGAATGCAAGTTTTGAAAACATTCTTAATGCAAGTTTAGTTGAAACCGATCTCGAGTATTATCTGGAAGGTAATGTAGTTGTGATTCGGAAAAAAGACCCAGTTTTTGAACAACCGCTTCAACAAGAAAAGAAAACTATCACTGGTCAAGTAACTGATGAAGACGGAAATCCATTTCCAGGTGCAAATATTATTGTGAAGGGAACTACAATAGGCACTGTAACCGATATTGAAGGAAATTATACCATATCTGTTCCGATAGATAAAAAAATTCTGGTATACTCTTTTATGGGAATGAAGACCCAGGAGATCAACTTAAAGGATCAATCGGTTATTAACATTATCATGTTAGATGATTCCGTTGGTTTAGACGAAATTGTTGCCATCGGATACGGAACAAAAACGAAAGCGACTGTTACAGGAGCTGTAGATATGGTTGGATCAGAGCGGTTCGAAGATCGTTCTCAAGCAACAATTGCTCAAGCATTACAAGGAGTAATGCCTGGTTTACTTATTACACGGTCAAGTGGAGACATTGCCGCAACAAATGGGATTCAGCTTAGGGGTATTACCTCAAGAAGTGGAAGTGGTATCTTAATTATTATTGACGGAATACCTGAACCAGATAATGATGCTTCAGCTCTTAGCGATTTGAATCCTGCTGATGTAGAAAATATAACAGTTTTGAAGGATGCTCAAGCTTCTATTTATGGTTCACGTGCTGCAGGTGGTGTTATATTAATAACGACAAAGAACGGAACAACAAGAGAGCCTGTTTTTAAATATTCTGCAAATTTCGCTATTAACGATCCCGTTACTTACGCAAAAAAAGCTAATCTGTTTGATATGGCTGAATATTATTGGGAAGCCTTTGAAAATGATGGTGTATCAACTCATAATTATTCATATCTAAAGGATATATTACCTGGTCTAGATCCAGAAAAAACTCCTTGGATAAAGGGTCCCTTTAGTGACACTCCAAAAATGTCCTCTAGCTATTACGATTGGATGGATATCATGTTTGATTCAGCATTACAGCAGACTCATCAATTAAGTGTTAGTGGTAAAGGAGATAAAAGCAATTATTATTTATCAATCGGTGTTTTAGATGCAGACGGTACTTTGGCAGTAGCCAAAAATACTTATCGTAAATATGATGCGACACTAAAATACAATATGGATGTTACTGATAATTTGAAAGTTGGTGCTAATATAAGCCTTAGTAAAACTAAAAATGAAAGACCGAGTCGTTTTGGTCAAGCTGTAAGTCAAGCACAAGCCGTATGGAGTAATCATTTCCCTCGAACACCAAAAGGGAATTATTATAATTTTGGTGGCTTTACAAATCCTCTTGCTTATGCTCAATCAGGACAGGCCGAAACAGTTGGTTCACGTGCAGTAGCAAAGTTCAATGTAGTTTATGAACCAATAAAGGATTTTAAGATTAATGGTGATTATAGTACCAATATCGATCATAGCTTAAGAAATTATGTATATAAAGAAATACAACACCATGATTATGACGATACACCTACGATGCGACAACATCCAAATCAAGCAGGAAGTAGTATCAGAAGACATGAACATCAGGTTGTAAATTTATACGGAAACTATACTAAAACGATTAAAGATCATAAATTTGATTTTATGGTGGGTGGTTCTCATGAAGAATATGATTTACAAAGATTCAATGCAGGTCGTAAAAAGATTTTGAGTGAAGAGGTGCCTATTTTAAGTTTAGGTGATCCTGAATTACAAATAACAGGAGCGTCACGAAGCCAATGGGCTATAAAATCATATTTTGGAAGAATGAATTACGCCTTTAAAGGTAAATATCTTTTTGAAGGAACTATCCGTCGAGATGGTAGTAGTCGTTTTGCCAAGGATTACAGATGGGGTACTTTTTATGGTATGTCAGGAGCATGGTTATTATCAGAAGAATCTTTCATGGAGAATCTAGACTGGTTAGATTTTCTGAAAATAAGAACAAGTTATGGAGAATTGGGTAATCAAAATAATGTAGGATTATATGATCATATAAATTTAATTAATGTTGATGGATTAGTTTTATTCGGCAATCCCAATAATCCTACTAAAAACCTAACTGCTCATTCTAGTGCTGTTTTAGCAAGTCCAACAAGATCTTGGGAAACGGTTGCAATAAAGAATGTTGGATTTGATTATAAATTATTCGAGAATAGATTATCTGGTGCCTTTGATTATTTTATTAAGGATACTCGCGATATGTTAGTTGGAAAAGAATTTCCTGAAGTATTGGGAATCGCTCCTAGTACAATTAACGGAGGAGAATTGCAAACAAAGGGTTTCGAGTTATCTATTAATTGGAATGATGAATTAAGCAATGGATTCAAGTATAATGTTGGGTTCACCTTATCTGATGATCAAACAGAAGTGACGAAACTAGATGATGCTGTCATTCCTGGATATGGACTGAATAAATTTGTCGAAGGATATGCTCCATATACTTATTTTCATTTAAAATATGATGGGTTCATTAAAAATGAAGCTGAGTTAGAGGAGTATAAGGCAATTGCAGGAGTTCCAGCCAATTTAAAAGTTGGAGATGCAAAGTTTATGGATCTTGATGGTGATGGAAAAATTGAATACACTCAATATAAAAATGGGAATGATGAAAGCGGTGATTTAATCAATTCAGGAAGTAATACAAGAAGATATCAGTACGGTATTACACTAGGGGCTGAATGGAAAGGTTTCGATTTTGGATGTTTTTTCCAAGGAATTGCAAAGTGGAATGTAATGAGTGGTTTAAATGCACCTGGATCAGCTTGGTGGGTGAATCCTTTGGAAAGTACATTAAAAGATTTTTATAGTGAAGATAATAAGGATTCTTTCTACCCTCGTGCAAGTGCAAATGGTGGTATTCACGGATGGAATTATCAAATTTCAGATGCACCATACAAACATCGAAATGCCGATTATATCAAGTTAAAAACAATAACACTTGGATATACTTTACCTAAAAGCATAAGTAATAAGATCGGAACAAATAAGGTTCATGTTTACTTTAGTGGAAATGATTTATGGTGGTCTAGTCATATGCCTGATGGTATCGATCCTGAAAGACCATATGCTACAGGATATCTTCCAATTCCTAAAACATATTCTTTTGGTATTGATGTTACTTTAAAATAAGCTATTATGAGATATATAAAAACGTTATTATTAATCACAGTTTTTATTGGTTTTTTAACCAGCTGTGAAAAAGATTTAGATCTTGCACCTAATGATAAGATAAGTGAAGTAACTTATTTCAAGAATGCGAATGAGTTCAAGATGTACTGTAATAGATTCTATGTTTATTTACCAAGTTTTGGTACGGTTGGCTCAGAAGATAACGCCGATTTAACCTGTGGGAGCGGAGGTAACGCTATAAGTAGAGGTACGAATCAAATTTCCGATTTTAGCGGTACTTGGAATAATAATTACGATTTAATTAGAAACACAAGTATCGTTTTAGAACGCTTAAATACGGTTGATGATGTCTTAAAAGAAGAGGCAAAATCATCGCTTGGAGAAGCAGCATTCTTTAGAGCATTTGCATATTATAATCTACTGCAGAGTTACGGTGGCGTACCATTAATAACTAAAGTTTTAACATCTGAGAGTGAAGAATTATTGTTGAGACGATCAGATAGAGTAGATATCGCAAAACAAATCATGGCTGATTTAGATCTTGCTATAGAGAACTTATCGTCGAACAGTGAATTGGCACCTAGCGACAAAGGAAGAGTATGCAAAGGTGCAGCATTAGCTTATAAAAGTAGAGTCGCATTATTTGAAGGAACGTGGCAAAAATTCCATTCCGGTTCAGATGCAAACGATTTCTTAGGTAAGGCTATAGATGCTGCAAAAAAAGTTATTGATAGTGAAGAATATCAATTATTCGATAAACTAGGTAATGATAGTTATAAGCATCTTTTTCTGCTTGATAAGGTAACTACCAATGCAGGAGGTTTTACTAAAAACGATAATAAAGAATACATATTAAGCAATACTTACGACATTGACGAACGAAGTCACAGATCGGCTATTACTAGTGTTGGAGGACGTTTACCAACACGTAAATTTGCTGATATGTTTTTATGTACAGATGGTTTAACGATAGATGAATCTCCTTTATTCATGGGAAGAGAAACATTTGTAAGTGAGTATGAAAACAGAGATCCACGAATGACAAGCACATGGTTAATACCTGGTGGTAGATATTGGCATCATGCGCAAGCAGCCTGGTATAGAAATTGGGATGCTCCATTTGATCCAGCAACAGGTTTCATAAACACAGTAGAATGGGGTACACGAACAGTTACAGGATATATTTCTGCAAAAACTCAATCTGAAATAGCACCTCCTCTTGGAACTAATTGGCCTGTTATTAGGTATGCTGAAGTTTTATTAAACTATGCTGAAGCTCTTTATGAGAAAAATGGAGAAGTATCAAATGATGAACTCGATGCATCCATTAATTTACTAAAAACAAGAGCTGGAATCGCTGTGATTACAAACGCATTTATAGATGCACATAGCATGTCTTTGCGTGAAGAAATTCGTCGTGAAAGAGCAGTTGAACTTTGTTACGAAGGTTTTAGGTATAATGATATCAGAAGATGGAAAACAGCAGAAGTTGAATTGGTAAAACCTTTGAATGGTGTAGAATATGTCGGAACTGAATTTGAAACTCATGAATGGACAAAAGGTCAGACTAATTTTGATTTAGAAGGTAATATCAGCGTAGAAAAAGTTGATGTAAGAAAATTTGATGCGAAGAAGCATTATTTACTTCCATTACCACGCAGAGAATTACAATTAAATAAAAACTTAGTTCAAAATCCTGGATGGTAATTAAACTAATGCTTAAGTTAGGTTCGAAATACAGTGTTGAAATTTAAATTATTTCGTGATTTTATTCTCACTATTTTAATATTTTTAATTCTAGAAAAATGAAGGACTTGTCTCAATAACTAGTTCTAAATAAGCATTACAGATTATTAGATTAAAATAAATTATTATCAGATCCTGTCTAACTTAAGTTTGACAGGATCTGTTTTTTTATAGCTTTTGATTACTCTTAGTTTATGCATCTGTATTAAAGTCATCATATTATAAGACCAGTGAGGTCTTAAGAAATTATATTTTCTGACACTGTCTTTTATAAAGTTTTTCGGTTATAGCATTTGTATAAGGATTGTGAGTATCAGTCACATTACATTTGATGTGTCTTTTAAATAACATTTTCTGATGATTGTTACAATAATATTGCAAATCACTATCGGAAGGTAGAATCATTTCTTCTGCTTTGTAGGTACGCTTACTTGTACTCATTTTCAGTGGTCTATCTGCTCTCTTGGTGCTTAAGTTTGTAGATAAGTCATATCCTACTATTAAAAGCAAAATCTACAATAGAAAGAATTCATATAGATCATCTGTTTTTTATAAATATGAATAAATTCAATAT
>JADGFH010000279.1 GCA_016743925.1 Labilibaculum sp. | reverse complement strand
ATATACAATCCTCATCTGGTTTGTGAACTGCACCCCAAATGTTGTGTCCAACTTTTGGGGTTCACTTCATTTGCTAGATGGGGATTTTTTATATTGGTAGAAGTTATTAATATTCTTAGTTTAAGGATTAATAAATTTATTCAATATTTAGTAATATAAAATAAGTGTTTAGTCCATTCCAACAATTTTCCTTATTTTTAGCTTGATTATAGTAAATTACTAACTACCAATCTGTCTTGAAGAAAAAATTCCCCCATTTCCGCCAATTGGATGCCATGGATTGTGGCCCAACATGTTTGCGCATGATTGCGTCTCATTTTGGTAAGAACTTCAGTCTTCAGTCTTTACGCGATAAATCGCACATTACTCGAGAGGGTGTTTCCATGTTAGGCATTGCTGATGCGGCAGAGAGTATTGGTTTACGAACAATGGGCGTGCGTATAAGCTACGAGCAATTGCAGAACGATGCTACTCTTCCTGCTATTTGTCATTGGGGACAAAACCATTTTGTGGTGGTTCATAAAATTGAGGTTAAAAAGAAGAAAACGACTGTTCATGTTGCCGATCCGGCTTCTGGTTTATTAAAATTCACAAAAGAGGAATTTATTAAGTCTTGGGCGAGTACCCAAAGTCAAGGGGAACAGAAAGGCTTGTGTTTGTTGGTTGAAACAACTCCCGATTTTTTCAGTCAAAATGATGAGGATGTTTCCAACAAAAAAAATATTGGCTTTTTATTAAAATACCTAAAACCTTATAGGAAATTTCTTGTTCAGTTGGGATTGGGAATGCTATTTGGTAGTTTGCTACAGCTGATATTTCCATTTCTTACCCAGTCAATTGTTGATGTTGGTATCAATACGCAAAACCTAGATTTTATCTATTTGGTATTGATTGCACAACTAGTTCTATTCATTTCTCGAATGTCAGTGGAATTTATTCGAAGTTGGATACTCTTGCACATTTCAGCACGAATCAATATCTCCTTAATATCAGACTTTTTAATCAAGTTAATGAAGTTGCCAATTGGCTTTTTCGATATCAAAATGATTGGTGATTTGCTACAGCGAATTCAAGATCATACACGAATTGAAAATTTCCTAACATCATCTACTTTAAGCATTCTGTTTTCGATGGTTAATTTGCTGATTTTTGGAGTAGTTTTAGCCATTTATGATCTGCAAATTTTTGTTGTTTTTATAATTGGATCGGTTTTGTATTTGATCTGGGTAAATCTTTTTTTACGGAAAAGAAGAGAGTTGGATGGGAAACGATTTGCACAACTATCTAATAATCAAAATTCATTGGTTCAGTTGATTACTGGAATGCAAGAAATTAAACTAAACAATTGCGAGAAGCAAAAACGTTGGGAGTGGGAGCAAATACAAGCCGAATTGTTTAAGGTGAGAACCAAAGGTTTGGCCTTAAATCAGTATCAAGTATCAGGTTCCATGTTCTTTAACGAAACAAAGAATATCTTCATCACTTTTTTGGCGGCAAAATCTGTTTTAGATGGCGGCATGACTTTAGGTATGATGTTAGCAGTATCTTATATTATTGGGCAATTAAATTCACCTCTTGAAAATTTGGTTCAGTTCATTCATTCTTGGCAAGATGCTAAAATCTCGCTTGAGCGTTTGGGTGAAATTCATGAAATGAAGGAAGAGGAATTACCAAATGAAGATCGTTTAACCGAAATACCAGAAGAAAAAACAATAGATATTGAGAAGGTATTTTTCCAGTATGAAGGACCTCATTCCGATATGGTATTAAACGATGTAGAGCTAAAAATAGAACAAGGCAAGACCACTGCTATTGTTGGTGCTTCGGGAAGTGGTAAAACTACACTAATAAAGCTGATGTTGGGATTTTATCCAGCCACTAAGGGAAGAATTTCTTTAGGTGGTGTTAATTTAGATAATTATAGTTCTTCTATGTGGCGCCAAAACTGTGGTGTTGTTATGCAAGATGGGTTTATCTTTTCAGATACCATGGCAAAAAACATTGCTGTGGGCGATGAGCACATTGATAAGAAAAGATTGCTATATGCAGTTCAGGTAGCTTGTATCGATCAGTTTATAGAAAGCCTACCATTGCGTTACAATACCAAGATTGGAGCAAATGGACACGGTTTAAGTCAAGGGCAGAAACAGCGAATTTTAATAGCTAGAGCAGTCTATAAAAATCCTGAATTCTTATTTTTCGATGAAGCAACGAATGCATTGGATGCCAATAACGAAAAGGCGATCATGAATAAGTTAGACGAATTTAATAAGGGTAGAACTGTTGTTGTTGTTGCGCATCGTTTAAGTACGGTTCGAAATGCCGATAATATCATTGTTTTGGATAAAGGAAAAATCGTTGAAGAAGGGAATCATGAGAAATTAACTAAACTTAAAGGTTCATACTATCAATTGGTTAAGAATCAACTCGAACTTGGGAATTAATTTTGTTTATACCTCTAATCCCTAAAGATACTTAAATAGATTTAGCTTTTTAAAATTCTCTTTTGGGATATTTAGAAGTAATGTAAAGAAGGATTTCAAATATTTATCATGGAAAAGGACCCAAATATAGAATTACGATCAGACGAGGTAAAGGAAATCTTACAAAGAATGCCGAATTGGATTATTCGTAGTGGTACAAGCATGTTCTTTGTGATCATTTTGCTAATTGTAGCTGGAAGTTGGTTTTTCCGTTATCCAGATATTATACACTCCAAATTGGTTTTGACAACCTTGAATCCACCTGCCGAATTAATTGCTCGATCGTCTGGACAGATACAAAATCTGTATGTTGTGGATAATCAAGAGGTGAAAAAGGGAGAGTTGTTAGCCATTATTGAGAATCCGGCCGTTAATGATGATGTTTTTATTTTAAAAACAAAAATGGAAGAATTTCATGAGCACCTTACTGGTGTGGATGGAATAAAATCCAAATTGTTGGAGAGTGAATTTCGCTTGGGTCAAATTCAATCGTACTACAATGGCTTTTTAAAAGCCTATGTTGACTATCAACGTTTTTTCGATTTAGACTATTACGATCGAAAAATTGCCTCGTACCGTGATAAAATCAGTAAATATAATCTTTACTACGATCGGCAATACCAACAAAAAGTAATTTCGCAAAGTGAATTGGCGATAGCAAAAAAGCAATTTGTTCGCGATTCATCCTTATTTATTCGGGGTGTTATTTCGCAGTCTGACTTTCAAAATTCGCGGAAAAAATATTTGGAACAAAGTTTTGCATTTCATGGTTCTCGTTCTTCACTGGCTTCTACCCAGATTAGTATTTCTGATGTCAATCAGCAAATTATAGATTTAGAATTGAATAAGGAAAATGAGCGAAAGGAATTGCAAAATCTACTCATTCAATCCTTCGATAATTTAAAGGCTCAAATCAATATTTGGGAACAAAAATATGTAATCACAACACCTATTGATGGGAAGGTTAGTTTTAACCGGTTTTACAGCTCCAATCAAAATGTGAAGACAGGAGAGAGAGTTTTTACTGTTTTACCTTCAGACTCTGCCAAAATAGTCGCTAGGGTAGAGTTAGGAGTACAAGGTGCTGGGAAGGTTAAAATTGGGCAGAGGGTAAATATAAAATTAGATAATTATCCCTATCTTGAATATGGCATGTTGGAAGGAACTATAAGATCTATTTCCAAAGTTCCGGAAGACCAGAAGTATAGTTTGGATGTAGATTTTCCTAAAGGTCTTGTTACGAATTATGATATTGAACTCGAATTTGCTCAGCAAATTGAAGGACAAGCAGAAATTATAACGGAAGATTTCAGACTGCTTCAACGTATTTTCAATCCTATCAGAGCGCTTTTAAAAGAACGTTTGTAAATCATAGGGATAATGATGTATCGAAATTATAATTTGTATGCAAAAACTTGCTGTTGGTATTGATATTGGTGGAACTAACACTGTCTTCGGATTGGTTGACAAGGAAGGGAATTGTCTTGTTCAAGATTCCATATTTACCAAGCAGTTTGAAAGTTTTGATGAATTTATAACAATACTTGCCGAAAAAATTAAATCCTTAGCTCAAAACTTACGCTTTAATTTTGAATTAATAGGCGTAGGAGTTGGAGCTCCAAATGCAAATTCTCGCGATAACAGTATAGAGGAGGCTTCTAACCTTCCTTGGAAAGGAAAATTACAACTTGGAAAATTGCTTAAAGCGGAATTGAATTTACCAGTGTACGTTACCAATGATGCAAATGCTGCAGCTGTGGCTGAAATGATTTTTGGTGATGCAATTGGAATGAAACATTTTATGATTTTAACCTTAGGTACTGGATTGGGATCAGGGATTGTTATTGATGGTGAATTGCTTTATGGTTATTCTGGTTTTGCAGGCGAAATGGGGCATATAATAGTTCGTCCAGGAGGTCGTCATTGTGGTTGTGGAAGACTTGGCTGCTTAGAAACTTATGTATCGGCGACGGGAATAAAAAGAACGGTTGGTAAATTATTTGCGAAACATCATGATAAGAGCGATTTGCGAAATTTACCTTTTAATAAGATGAGTGCAAAGCGTCTTGCTGATGCTGCCTATTCTGGCGATAAAATTGCGTTGGAGTCTTTTGAATTTACTGGAAAAATTTTAGGCTTAGCGTTGGCAAATGTTGTTGCTCTAAATAACCCTGAAGTCATATTTCTATCTGGAGGCTTAGCTAAAGCTGGTGATTTAATACTAAAGCCGACCCAATATCATATGGATGAAAATTTACTATCTGTTTTAAAAGGAAAAACCAAGGTTCAGCTTAGTAAAATAAAAGGAAATTCTGGTTTACTTGGTGCCGCGGCATTGGTATGGAAAGTTCTTGAATAATGTGTAGATTTGAATCTTTTTATCAAACTACTTGTATAAGAACTACATGAAATTATTATATTTTACACTTTTTATTGTTTTTTTAATGCCTGTTAATTCTTTGCTGGCACAAAAGATCGCAAAACCTTTTCAGACTCATAATCAAAGCCCTGTTATTCATTTTTTTGGATTGCCAACTAATCCTGGTGGAAGTATCTTAGGGAAAGGGGAGTTTTATATTGGCAATTATTTTAACATTGCTAACAATGCAACGAGTGCAAAGAATAAAAGAGAGGCTATTTACTTGGATGGGGAAATGTATAGAAATGAGCTCCAATTTTCCTATGGATTGAGATCAAAATTGGAGTTAGGTATTTCTATTCCGGTAGTTAGGCACTCTACTGGGGTAATGGATTCCTTTATTAGCGATTGGCACGAAACCTTTAATTTACCTGAGAAATCAAGAAGGATTATGCCAACTTACAATCTAAACTATTTTTTCTTAGAGAATGAAAATTTCGTTTTTAATATGAACGAGAGTAAATTAAGAATTGGTGATATTTCAGTCTCATTAAGTACGCCTATTTTTGGTGGTAAGAATCATAAATTAGCTTTGAGATCTTTTCTTAAGTTAGCAACCGGCAAGAAAGAAACTCTTGTTGGAAGTGGTACAAATGATTTTGGTTTTCAATTAACAGGAACCATTAAGCCCATTATTGATAGAGGGCAATCTGCTTGGTTTTATTCTTTTGGCTATTTAAGAGTTGGGAATGGAGCTGTCTTGGACTATAAAGTGTCTCGTAATGTGAGTTTTGGAAGTATTGGTTTAGCGCATAATGTAAACAATAAATGGTATCTTAAATCGCAACTTGATTTTCACAGTAGTTTCTACAAAAAATCGGATACCAAGCAGTTAGGATATGCTTCAAGCCAATTGGTAATGGGTATCGATTATTTTTTGTCAGATAAATTGTCATTGACAGCTGCATTTATAGAAGATATAATTGTAAATACGGCGCCAGATTTCACTTTGCAATTTGGTGTATCTTATCATTTTAAATAATTAGTAATGAGCATTATAGGAAATATTATTTGGATTATTTTTGGAGGTATCTTCATCTTTTTGGAGTATATAATTTGTGGATTATTAATGTGTTTAACGATTATTGGCATTCCTTTTGGATTGAAAATTATTCAATTATCGGTACTTGGTTTAGCCCCATTTGGACAAAGAGTTGAATATAATGAACACGCAGGAGGTTGCCTTAGCCTCATTCTAAACATTATATGGATCTTTATTGGTGGGCTATGGATTGCCTTAACACATGTATTATTTGCTTTGTTATTTGCAATTACAATTATCGGGATTCCTTTTGCTGCTCAGCACATAAAATTGGCTGGTTTTGCATTAACACCTTTTGGAAAAAGCATAAGGTAGTTTAAATATTGAATAGGATGGTTTGTATAAAAAGAAAAATCCTAACCGAGAGGTCAGGATTTTCACAAAATACTTAAACAACAAACACTAACATAAACGTTCCTTAACGCGTATGACAACAAAAGTGGAAAAAATATTTGGAATATGAAAGCTTTTAAAAAGATATAAAGCTCAAATTATCAAATATTTCCATCGGAATCGTTTGTGTTGATCTTATTTATTTTCGATATAAATACCAAGTGTTCTTTTTTGCATTTTCAAAATTAAAATTGCTCCACGTGGAACATTTAAATATTCATTTTGAAGTCATTACCAGGCAGTTTACAATAATCGGTGTATAAAAAGAGTTTATATTTGTCATTTTTAACCCAATAATTACTCATATTTTGAATCCATTAAAGAAACTTGCTAGCGAAACGGTTGTTTATGGCCTTAGTTCCATATTAGGAAGATTACTTAATTGGTTATTGGTACCACTATACACAAATGTATTTTTTCCTGAAGAATATGGTATCGTAACGAACCTAATGTCATACGTGGCCATTTTTCTGGTGATACTAACTTATGGTATGGAAACGGGATATTTTCGTTTTGTTAGTAAAGAGAAAGATTCATCCATTGTGTTTTCGACAGGTTTTATTTCACTATTAGCAACAACAGGACTTTTCTGGCTACTTGTCTTTAGTTTGTTAAGTCCTTTAGCAGCACATTTAAATATCAACGAAAACAAAGAGTTTGTCGTATTGTTGGCTTTAACTTTGGGTTTTGATGCCATTACCGCTTTGCCATTTGCCAAATTACGACAAGAAAATAAGGCGATACGTTATGCTGGATTAAAGCTTATTAATATTTTCTCCAATCTTGGCATTAACCTATTTTTCTTGTTGTTATGTCCGTGGATACATGAAAATTACGCCTCTATACCAATAACTAAAATCTGGAATCCCGATTTTGGCATTGGATATATATTTGTAGCCTTTTTCATTTCAAGCCTATTAAATTTAGTGTTGTTACTTCCCT
>JADGFH010001058.1 GCA_016743925.1 Labilibaculum sp. | reverse complement strand
CTATATGGTCTTATTTGGTCAATACTAGGTTTACTAGGAAATTAGGAATATGGTCACTTTAATTATTAAACAAGGCAGTCATCACACATTGGCTTTTCGGTCATTTCGTTTTCGCCACCTTTAATATTTTGTAATTCTTCGATATTTAATACTTCAAAATTTTTCATGCTATATGGTTTTTGTTAGATGACAATTGTTTAAGTTTTTTATTGGATTACACCCCTTTATTCCTCATTTTTTAAAAAGGTAACCCTTGAAAGCGTTTTTTTTTAAGAAAAAATAAAAAAAATGCTCTATATTTAGAACTTTATTAGTTTTCTACAGGAATGTAAAATGCTATTAGTGAGAATTTTATAAAACACTAGATGCAGGCAAAAATATTTATAAAAAAGATTATTTTTTTTTCCCTTTTTCTTTCATTAATTTCTAATGGAAGTGCAAATTTAAGTTCTAGGACAGATTTGAATGCTTCATTATTAACTCAAGAAGTAGATTCTGATTCTTTACTCAAAGAACAGTTTAGTAGGGCAAGTAGTTTCATAAAAAAGAGTGAATTTGAGTATGCTATTCAATCTTTTGAAAACGCTATTAAAACTATTAGCACAGGACAAATAGAAGATAATAACATGATTTACAGAACTTATGTGAATTTTGGGGTTATTTTAAATCGAATTGGAAATAGAAAAAGAGCTTTAGAATATTATAATATAGCGGAGAGCTTTACTATTAAGCAGTATGGTACAAGTTCTCATAAGCTAGTTCCCATATATGTGAATAAAGGAACCATTTTCATTAATTATAGAGATCTTGTAAAAGCACAAAATTACCTTGAAAAAGCTTTATCCCTAATGGAGCATAAAAAAGAATCTAGATGGTTAACGCAAACCTATCAAAATTTGGGTGTAGTTTATTATATTGGAAATAATTTTTCAAAAGCTCTTGAATTTTTCTTGAAAACTTTAGAATTAAAAAATAGTCAGAATGTTCGTAATAATTCTACAACTTTAAATAGTATTGCTAATTGCTATAAACAGTTAAATAATAAAAAGGAAGCTGATAAATATTATCAAAAGAGCATATCACAGATATTAGAATTAAGGGGAGGCGATTATTATTTGTTAGCTGATTGTTATCTTAATTATGCCGTTTTTCAGGATAAAATTGGAAATAGTCAAAATGTTCTTAATTATTTAGAGTCAGCTTTTAAGGTATATAATAAGAATTTTGGAAATAAACATCCAGATACGGCACTTTGCTTAAAGAATTTTGGAGATTATTATTATAAAAGGAAAGACTATTTAAATGCTTTGCAATATTACCAGAAGGCTTTAATTTCTGAACTGGATAACTTTAATAATCACACAATATATATTAATCCAGTGATTAATGATATTGATCCACAACTTTCCATGTTGGAAATACTAAAAGGGAAGGCAAATGCTTTAAATAGGTTGTATACCAAAACAAATAGTATTAGTGATTTAGATTTTTCATTGAATACCTTTGATCTTTGTTTAGATATTGTTGATAAAATTAGGATTGCTTATCAAGATGAAGAAAGCAAATTTGCTTTATCTAAAAATGAAAAGGAGACCTTTAATCAAGCTATAGAAATTGCAGTTAGGCTTTATGAATTAACCAGAGATATTAAGTATAAAGAAAAAGCCTTTTTGTATTCTGAACGATCAAAAGCTGCAAGTTTAATGTCTTCCTTAAATGATGTGAATGCCAAAAATTTTGGTGGTATTTCGTTAGAATTGCAAGAACAAGAAAGAGAATTAAAGTTGAGTATTGCCAAATATCGTGAAATGGTTCATGAGGAAAGAAGAAAACAAGCTCCAAATAGAGATTCGATTAATCGCTGGCAAAATGTACTTTTCGATTTTAATGCGCAATACGAT
>JADGFH010000278.1 GCA_016743925.1 Labilibaculum sp. | reverse complement strand
ATTATAGACATAAAAAAAGCCTCCTTAAAGAAAGCTTTTATTTTGGATTGAATATATTCTTATAATTTAATTTCTCGGTCGACCGTTTGGTCCAAAGAAATAAATGTTTCCGTTTTTGACACTCCAGGTACATTTTGAAGGGTATTAATCAATATATCCATCAAGTGCTGATTGTCTCGACATAAGACTTTAACTAAAAATGTAAAATTCCCAGTTGTAAAGTGACATTCAACTATTTCTGAAATAGCATCAATTTTTTCTACAACACTTTTATATTGATGAGCATGATCTAAAGAAATCCCAACGTAAGCACAAACTTCATAACCTAATGCTTTCGGCTTTACAATAAAACGAGATCCATCAATAATGCCTGCATCCTCAAGTTTTTTTACTCTTTGATGAATTGCAGCACCAGAGATCCCACACTCTCGTGCGATCTCCAAAAAAGGAATTCTTGCATTTTTAATCAAGTAAGATAGAATTTTTCGATCTACTTCATCAATTTGAACTTTCATTAGTTAATAGTTTAGTTAGGTAAAGCCTAGCTTTCATCTATATTTCAGATGTTAAAATAGGATTTTTAGTGATTATTCTATTTACATCGAATCGCATCTCTTGTTACAATTCATTACAAAATTAGCAATTTTATTAACAATCTATAAGTAAACAAAATCTAAAACGGCATATCCAACAAATTTAGAACCATTTCACTCAAGCAAAAAACCATCAGAGAACCAAGCCTTTCCAAAAGCATTTTAGTTTTTTACCATTTCAACTGTTCTACAACAAAATATCTCAATAAAAATAAACTAATTTTAGGGCCTAAAATGTCATTATCTCAACACTATAATTATTATCTCATGGATAAATTAAGACCTTTAATGTTTGTTGGAACCGGATCGGATGTTGGAAAGAGCATTATAAACACTGGCTTTTGCAGAATCTTAAAACAAGATGGATATTCTCCAGCACCATATAAGGCACAAAACATGTCTCTAAATTCTTATGCTACACCAGAAGGATTAGAAATCGGAAGAGCACAAGCTGTTCAAGCAGAAGCTTGTGGTTTAGAGTGCCATACAGATATGAATCCAATTTTATTAAAACCAACAAATGACAAGAACTCTCAGGTTGTTTTAAATGGAAAACCCGTTGGAACGCAATCTGCTGTTGAATATTTCATGGGCAATAATAAAATGGCTTTATTTCATGAAGCAAAATCTGCCTTTTACAGATTAAGTGAAAAATACAATCCAATTGTATTGGAAGGTGCAGGAAGCATATCCGAATTAAATTTAAAAGATAAGGATATAACCAATATGAGGATGGCTGTAGAAACAAATGCCGCAACTTATTTAATTGCTGACATTGACAAAGGCGGTGTTTTTGCAAGCGTTTATGGCAGTATCGCACTTCTATCAGAAGTAGAACGAAAACAAATCAAAGGCATTTTAATTAATAAATTCAGGGGAGATGTTCGATTATTCGAAGATGGTATAAAAATAATAGAAGATCTTACTGGAAAACCTGTAGTTGGAGTTCTTCCCTATTTTAGAGGTATTCATATAGAAGAAGAAGATTCTGTTAGTCTTGAGAAGAAATCCACAAAATCGATCGATAATAAAATAAATTGCGCTGTAATTATCCTACCAAGAATGGCCAATTTCACTGACTTTGATGTATTAGAACACGATCCTAGAATTCATTTATTTTATACCAATAATCCTCTTGAAATTGAAACCGCCGACATTGTCATAATTCCTGGAAGTAAAAACACTATTTCAGACTTGCAAGAACTAAAACAAAATGGTGTTGCTCTCTCGATTATTAAAGCACATAAAAATGGTAAGAAACTGATTGGTATATGTGGCGGCTACCAAATAATGGGAGAAAAAATTACTGATCCAATGGGAATTGAAGGAGATATTAAGGAAATATCTGGTTTGGGAATTTTACCCGTAGAAACTTCAATAACCAATGATAAATTAACAGAGCAATGTTTGTTCTCTTTTAAAAACAACAAAAATGAATGTTCTGGATATGAGATCCATATGGGTGCAACGAAAGCCATTACTGAAGAGCAGCCTTTAAACGTCCTAAACAGTGGGAAAACGGATGGGTATTTGCTGAACCAAAATTGTTGGGGAAGTTATATTCATGGAATTTTAGACAACTCTACAGTAATTGAAGATTTATTATCTGGTTTTAATTTAGAATTATCAGAAAGTTTCAACTATCAAGAATTCAAAGAAAATCAATACGATAAACTCGCTGACTTGATAAGAGAAAACATAGACATGGATCTATTCTATAGCCACCTAAAAGAAGAAAATTAGAGTATGAGTAAGTGCGAAAACCGCTACATTATAACCGGTGGTCCAGGATCTGGAAAATCAAGTCTCTTAAATGCATTATCTGCACAAGGACATCAATGTTTTGAGGAAATTTCTCGTATAATTATTCGGGAACAACACGAAATTGGTGGAGACAAAGTTCCCTGGAAAAACTTAGCAGAATTTGCGAATATTTGCTTCGAACGTATGAGCAAACAATTATCTGAATGCAAACCAACTCGCAATTGCTTTTTCGATCGCGGATTGCCAGACATTATTGCCTATGTTAGAAGAGGAGGCTTAAATGTACCTTCTGAATACTTTGAAAAATGCAAAGATTACAACAAATGCATATTCTTAGCTCCACCATGGAAAGAGATTTTCATTAATGATGATGAAAGACCAGAATCTTTTGAAGATGCCCTCGAAATATCATCTTTCTTAAGAAATACCTATCAAGAGTTAGGATTTACTATCATTGATTTACCTAAAGTATCCATTAAAGAAAGGCTCCTTTTTATCGAAAATTATTTATCTACGGATAAAGATTCGTTCACTGCTTGATAGGTAGCTTTTGCCAGTAATTCTCCAAACAAGACGTGTTTGCCACAATACTGAATCTCTGGACCATTACCACAAGCCACTGCTGTAGAATCAGTACCAGTTCCTGTCGCAAGTAAATTACTTACTGGACTAAGCACATTCAGATCCTGCAAACATGCAGCTTTTGCTTCTGCAATCATCATTACACATTCCACCAAACTTGCATCAGAAAGATTGGCATTTGTTAGTAGTAAAATATTAATGGTTCCTATTTTATCACAAGCTTCATTCATAAACTGATAGTCTGCTTTATCACCTGCTCTTCTTGCATTAGAAACACCCGAAGTAACAAAAACTTCAATCCATACTCCCTGCTCTTCCAGCTTTACTCTTCGAAACGATTTCATCAAAGCAGCTGTCATCATCCCTGCACAATTCCCGTCCCATTTTTCGGAATCGACTATTCTTTTTAAAGTAAGAGCAGGAGCTTCAAAATCGGTCTTTTCACCTAGAAAATTAGCATCAACCTTTGTGTTCAGAAAATGATCAGCAATTTGAATACCTCCATTTAAAATTGCTGAACTTAGCATGCGAACAGGTGAATCGAAACTCACATGAAGGAACTGCTCGTTTACTTCAACATCAAATTTCATAAGCTATTCCTTTACATTTTGTTGAAATGCAAATGCAACAGCCTGTTCATATTTCTTAAAGCCTCCAGATTTTTTTATTCCCTTGAATACTTTTCTTTCATTATCGAAATGACTTGAAAAATACTCCCAAAAAGGTTTTACTTTTTGTAGAAGTTGTGTGTCACCACTTAAAAATGAAGAATACGTGTCAAAAATTTCAGCGTACATTTTTCGTAAAATTTGTTTCTTCTCCTCTTCTGAAGGAATATCCAAACCTTTTATTTTATGAGGCAACCAATAATCTCTTAAAATACCACGACCTATCATTACATGCTCCAGATTAGGCATATCATCTTTCAAACTTAAAAAATCTTCCTGCGTTTCAATGTCCCCATTATAAGTTATCGGGAAACCAAATTGATTTTGTACTTCCTTAAAGAAATCTCGATCGGCATTCCCCTTATACATTTGATTTCCCAATCGTGGATGAATGATAACATCATTAAGATTCATATCTTTTAATATTTCCAAAACTGGAAAAATATCTTGCTTATCTATTAAGCCTAATCGCATTTTTATTGACAGATCAATTTTCCCAGCATATCCATCACTTAAAATAGATTTAATTTTTTCAGCATGAGGGAGTAGACCCGAACCTTTTGTTTTTCTGGTTACCATAGGAAATGGACAACCCAAATTCCAATTCATTTTTTTAAAGCCCAATTCAGAAAAATAGTTTTCGAAAAATTGAAATTCTTCTACTGATCCTCCTAAAAACTGAGGAACTAAATCATCCTTACGTTCTAAAAATGGCTCAACTTCACGTCTGTGAGAAGTTTTTAAAACTCCAGAATTTTGCATTACTAGAAAAGGGGTATAGAATTGATCTATGCCCCCGATGTGCTTTTTATATGCTTGTCGAAAAACCCAATCAGTATATCCCTGAAGAGGTGCTAGTGAAATTTTCATTTTATCTTCCAAAACTTAATACTCCTAATAATTGTTTTCGCTGACGATAATAACTAATACCGCCCTCAGTTCCTATACTTTTAACAAATTCATCTATCATTGTATCATAAATGGTTCCGAATTTAAATCTCTCCGGAGGATACAATTCAGGATTATGCATATCTTCCAATCGTGATAGATACATGCGTCCTACCATCTCACAACTCAAATCATCTCGATACATTCCCTGATCAATTCCTTTTTGAATATTTATCTGGATTTTATCAAAAATAAATTCCATCCTATCAGCCATATGCTTCTTATAGACTTCTGGAAAATGGTTCTCTAACTCCATAGTTATTGATGGAGTTACATCCTCAAAACGATCATTAATCTCCTGACTAACAATAAATAAAATATCTATGGCATTTTGCCCTTCAAAATTGTACTGTAGAAATATTGACTCGAAAGATTTCCGTTCGTATTCAAGAATTTTCTCAACCAACTCCTCTACCGAATTCACAAATTTTGAAACGTCAGATGGTGACACGCCAAAATCTTTCATCTTTTCAAAAGAGAACCCATCTATTCCATTCTTGTATAAGTAAGCTCTTACTTTTTCTATTATTTGAACAAATTCCTTATCCATAAACCCTTAGCGCTAAAAAATTAACATTCTCCCAACTTATTCATTGATCTTATCAAGATAGGCATAAAATTAAGGATTTTTCGCCTGAGAACACTATACAAGAGCAATTTTAAAAAATTTAAATAATTCACAAAATGACCGACAGTAAAGATAAAACCAATTGATGAAGAGTTCAGAGTTGCACTAATTACATTTAAATCAAACAGGCTACCTAAATATTCTTAATTTAATCAGACTCAAAAACAAAATAACACCATAGGAAATGTCACATTTCTTTGAAATAAAAGCAATAACTATTCATCAATAATTGTTGATTCACATCGTAAAAAGCATCTTTCATAAAAAAGAGATCAAATTAACAATACGAATCACCAACAATCATTAACTTTGCCTCCTGAATGAAGTATTTTAAGTACTTATGTGATTAAAAATACTTATTCATAAGTAAATTTAAGTAGTAGTTTTGGGCGGCTAGTCACCGCCCTTTTTTATACCTTCTATTGACATTATCCTTTCTTTTGTATATTTTAATTAATCTAAATTAACTTTCAAAATAAGGATAACATGAAAAATACTTTCAATTGGGTTGAAATACCAGTAACGGACTTTAACCGAGCAAAAAAATTCTACAGTTCAATATTAAATTTCGATATGCCTCAGGAACAAATGGGACCAGATTTAATGGGTTTTTTTCCATATGATCAGGAAAATGAAGGTGTGGGTGGTGCTATAGTTAAAGGTGATATGCATACACCGAGCAAGGAAGGAACATTAGCCTACCTTAACGGTGGCGAAGATCTAAATAAAATACTTAACAAAGTAGAGAGTTATGGAGGTGAAATAGTGGTTCCGAAAACTCAAATCAATCCTGAAATAGGATATTTTGCAATATTTGCAGATACCGAAGGTAATCATGTTGCCTTACACTCAAAAGGATAAAGATAAAAGCGATTGAACTTCTCAATCGCTTTCTTATTATTTTAATAGTTCTTTTTCTATCACTTTTTTCATAGCATTAAATTCCTCGTGGTTAAACAATCGAGTCATATAGATTATTTTCCCACTTTTATCGATGATAACATTTCGCGTTACACCACTTTCTTTATGTGCATATTTGGTAAATACTTTTGCATCATCATCCAAAGCAACTGGGTAAGTAATTCCCGTTGCCGATATCATTTTCTCTGCTTTTTCAATCGGTTCATCCAAATCTAATGCATACAATGCAAAGTCCTTATTCTTGTGCTTTTGCCAAATATCACTTTCGATAAAAGGCATTTCTTTTCGACAGACACCACACCAACTAGCAGTAAATTGCAACATAACAACTTTCCCTTTCAAATCAGATAACTGCAAACTAGTACCATCTGTCAAATTCACTTTAAAATCCGGAGCCATATCACCAACTTTAACAATATAACCTCTGGAATCTACATCTTGTGCCATCCCCGAAAAACTTAAGCCCATAACTATACTTATTAATGCTATTATTCTATTCATATCTATATAAAAAATTATTCTCAAATCCAATTCATTTACGATTCCCAAAAACTTTTAAAAATCTATTTTTCACATCTTGCTTCTTCATTTTAAGGTAAGAAATAACTGCCTTAGAAAGTAATTGATCATTTATCAAAAACTTTTTCAATAAATACGCTGAACCCGCATATGGTAAGGCAGAAATAAAAACATCAATTAATTTAACTTTTCCTTTTAAGTTAATTGCAACATACAACAATTTTGCGCTAAAATTTAGTGCCAAAAATGCCATTGGAGGAATTAACACCTTAACATCAATCACTCCATGAAAAATTGCATAAACAATTACTCCTGGAAATAAGATAGCATCAATAACGC
The DNA here is from genome assembly GCA_016743925.1 of Labilibaculum sp. Classification (GTDB taxonomy): domain Bacteria; phylum Bacteroidota; class Bacteroidia; order Bacteroidales; family Marinifilaceae; genus Labilibaculum. The sequence continues at coordinate 335 of JADGFH010000278.1, read as the reverse complement.
CCGCAATAAAACTCCAAGCTGCCAAAGCTGAGCTGACGTATAATATACCAGATAAATTATTGCCTACAATAATTTTAGTCAAATAGCTTTTTTCCTCGTTGGAGTAATCTTCTAAATCCTCCACAAAAGTACAAAAACTACTCTGTGCGCATTCACATTTTTCCTCATAAGAAAACTCATTTCTCATATACTAATCCTATTTTTTAAATACTTGTTGATACATATTTAAAATCCCTGCTCGATATAATAAGAAACAACTAAAAACTAAAGCTATTATCGCCATACCAAACAATTGTCCTCCATCATTCTCCCCATTGTATTGCACTATTATGCCT
>JADGFH010000277.1 GCA_016743925.1 Labilibaculum sp. | reverse complement strand
CAGAAATGCATCTTTATTAGAAGCTTGTTCTAAATACATTTACATCTCAAAATTTAACATTCTTATTTTGCCATAAGAAAGGTGTATTATTCAAAACGTTCCGTCCTAAACTTTAGCCATTTATTAAATTATCATCTCCTCACCGAGGATATAATCTTATTTCGAACTGTTATTTTACAATTTCGTGCATATAGAAAAATTTAATTTTCCTTACTTTTAGCCATTACAATCAGAACAAATAAAAGCAATGAATCAAAAATTATCTTTTTACACCGATAGGGTAAAAACCTTTCAGAAAGAATCTGTTCGTCTTCAGAAAACCAACAAAAAACTTTCCATATTACGATTGACTTGTGCCATTGGTGCATTCGTTTTATTTTATGTAATTCTTTCCTATTCGATTATATTAGCAAGCACAGTTGCGATAACATTAGCTGGTATGCTAATTTATTTTGTAAGGAAATACCACCGAAATAGTGAGAATATTAAAAGGTTAACAGCCTTAATAAGGATCAATAAAAACGAAATTGAATGCTTAAAGACTCGACATAGCGATCTTTTTTACGATGGAGAAGAATATGTAGATCAAAACCACTCCTACTCTTCCGACCTGGATATTTTTGGACAACACTCTCTGTTTCAATTGATGAATCGTAGTGTGACTAAAATTGGAAATAATATTCTAGCCAGCTGGTTTTCAAAGCAATCTACAAATAAAGAAATTACAAAAAGACAAAATGCAGTTAAAGAATTAGCTGATAAAATTGATTGGAGACAAGATATCACTCAATATGGTTTAACGAGCAAACTAAAAAATGATGATCCTAATTTTGTAATTGCCTGGGGAAAGAAAGCATCCCCTTTTAATGGAAATAAATTACTCTTTATTGCAATAATAGTAATGCCTTTACTATCCTTATTAGCCTTAATCTATTCTTTTATTGGATCTCAGGCACCTATCATTATAATGGTAATGCTTAGTATTGCAATTCATTATTTTAATCACAGCAAGGTTAATCTGGCTCATGAAGAAACAGCCAAAAGAGGAAAAATGCTTAAGACCTATTCCTATATCATTAAAAAATTCGAAGAAGAGAGTTGGAGTTCTAACAAACTTAGTGGTTTAAAGAATGAGTTTGCAAGTAAAGGCCGTTCCACATCAAAAAAAATAGATCAGCTAACAAAACTGATCGAGCTACTTGACCAGCGTTTAAACATCGTTGTTCAAATCATGATAAACCTTTTGTTCTTTTATGAATTACACCTTCTTTTTAGAATTGATAGCTGGAAGCAAAAGCATGGAAGAGATACCGAAAAATGGTTTTCTGCGATTGGAGAAATTGAAGCTTTATCGAGTATTGCAAACCTTAGCTATAATCACGAAGATTGGTGCTTTCCCTCTATTTCAGAAAATCATTTTGAACTAGACTTAAAGGAAGCTGGACATCCTATGATTGATCAGCAAAAGAGAGTGAATAATGACTATACCTTAACCGGACCTGGAAGCGTTCACATTGTAACGGGCTCTAATATGGCTGGTAAAAGTACCTTTTTAAGAACGGTTGGTGTAAATATCGTGATGGCTCTTACTGGTGCACCAGTTTGTGCGAAGAAAATGATTGTTTCGAATGTAGAAGTAAACACTTCCATGAGAATTAAAGATTCGATAGAAGATAATGAATCATCGTTTTACGCAGAATTAAAAAGAATACAACAAGTTATTGAGAAGGTGAATAAAAAGGAAAATACTTTGCTTTTACTGGATGAGATTTTAAGAGGAACCAACTCGAAAGACAAGTCTACTGGATCGAGAGCGCTTATTAGGCAGTTAATAAAGTACGATGCTGTTGCCATGGTTGCAACGCATGATCTTGAACTATCTGACTTGGAGGAACAACTTCCTGGGCAGATTGAAAATAAATTCTTCGATATACAAATTGATGGGGATCAACTTTATTTTGATTACAAGGTGCAAAATGGTGTTTGCAAAACCTTTAATGCTCCAATTTTAATGAAGAAAATGGGAATTGACCTCGATATCTTAAAAGAAAAATAAGACAGCTAATTACTGTAAATTTAAAAAGCCGAATCTTTACAGATTCGGCTTTTCTTATACTCATTTGACATAGGTAAGCGAACATTCAGCTTTACAATGTTTTTCTTTGTTCTCAAGCCGAACGGGCTTTTACTTTTCTCCTTAGATGAGAAAAGTAAACAAAAGAATCAAGTCAATCGGATACTGCTCTCCATTCCAAATCAACGGAGTGACTCGACTCGCGTCCGATTGACAACTCCCGTATGAAGTTCTTCTCTATGAAAACAGTTACTTAAAATAACTATTGAAAATAGAACTCAACTAATTCCCGAAAGCTATTTGTGTTGAGTTTATATTGTATGTTTTTTATTTCGCTGGTTGAATTTTAAAAGATCGGATCAAAAAGAACAATCCAATTAAAACGAAAGGTATACTTAGTAACTGTCCCATATTTAATGCCATGCCTTCCTCAAAAGCTTCCTGATTTTCTTTAATGAATTCAATAAAGAAACGTGCTGTGAAAATCATCACGAAAAAGGCTCCAAACAGTCTTCCGCTGTATTGTTTTGCATTTGTTTTCCAATACATAAGAGATAGCACAGCAAAGGAAATAAAATAACAGATTGCCTCGTATAACTGTGCTGGATGTCGTGGTGCTTTAGGCTCATATATTGAAGCTCTTAGGAATTGAAAACCCCACTCCGAATGAGTTTGGGTTCCAATAATCTCTGAATTCATTAGGTTTCCCAAACGAATAAAACATCCTGCTATAGCTACTGGAATTACCACGTAATCTAATATCCAAAGGATAGATTTTTTACTGACCTTTTTAGAATAAAACCACAATGCGACAAGAATTCCAATTGTAGCACCATGAGAAGCCAAGCCTCCACGCCATACTTTTATAATTTCAGCTGGATGTTGAGAATAAAACTCCCACCCATAGAAAAATACATGTCCTAGTCTTGCACCAACAACTGTTGCAATCATGGTATACAGAAATAACTTGTCAAGCCATTCCAATTGAATACCATCTTTCTTAAACATTTTTTCCACTATATAATAGCCTAGTAAAAAGCCTAAAGCGAATAATAATCCATACCAACGAACCGCAATTGGTCCAAGCCTGAATATTTCCGGGTCAATATCCCAAGGAATTGAAAGTAACATAGTTGTTATTTTAAGAGTTCGGAGAGTTAAAACTAAATGGATTGCTCCGATTATCGGAACAATCCATGTGAAAATAATATTAATATTTTAAATATACCAACAGAAAACGAAAACATAGAATGTGTAGATTGTTACAAAACAATCTGAATTCTGTAAGTACACCCTTTTGTCTATCGACATTTTCCCTAAAAGGGAAAAATTCTATTTGATGATCTCCCCTTCTCAGGGGAGATGTCTGACAAGACAGAGGGGTGCTGGTTCTTTTGACAATAATTAAGCTGGAACACCTTTACCGTGACATTGCTTGAATTTTTTACCACTACCACAAGGGCAAGGCTCATTTCTACCAACTTTTTGAGCAACACGAACTGGTTCCATCTTCTTTGGCTCTTCTCTTTCACCGCCACGACCCATTTCTTCTTTGGTCGTTTTAAGATTGCTCATATCTGTTCTTTTACGCTCTTCAGCTTGTCTTACATCTTCAGGATCAGACAATGGAATGTGCCCTTTCATCAAGCTACTAATAACGCTTTTGTTTACACCTTCAACCATCGACTTGAATAAGTTAAATGATTCAAATTTATAAATCAACAACGGATCTTTTTGCTCGTAAGATGCATTCTGTACAGATTGTTTCAAGTCATCCATTTCACGCAAATGCTCTTTCCATGAATCATCGATCGTAGCCAAAATAGATACTTTCTCGAAAGAACGAACCAAATCTTCAGCTTTACTTTCGTATGCTTTTTTCAAATTGGTAACTACCTGAAACATTTTTAAACCATCGGTAAAAGGAACAACAATGTTCTCATAACTTTCAGATTTAGATTCATATACATTCTTGATTACAGGATAAGCCTGCTTGCTAATTCCTTCAACCTTACGCTTGTAATTATCCAGAACTACCTCATAAATCTTTTCGGTAATTAGTTCTGGCTTCTCTTTCATGAATTCTTCTTCAGTAATCGGAGATTCCATTGAGAAAGTACGGATTAATTCCATTTTAAATTCCTCAAAATCACCACCTTGATATTCATTTGCAATCAATTCAGACAAATCAAACATCATGTTTGCAATATCAACTTGAATACGCTCTCCGAATAAAGCATGTCGACGACGCTTGTAAATTACCTCACGTTGTGAGTTCATTACATCATCATACTCCAATAATCTTTTACGAATACCAAAGTTATTTTCTTCCACTTTTTTCTGAGCTCTTTCAATCGACTTAGAAATCATGCTATGCTGAATAACTTCACCTTCTTTAAGCCCCATTCTATCCATCAACTTCACAATACGATCTGAGCTAAATAAACGCATCAAATCATCTTCCAAAGACACAAAGAACTGAGAAGATCCAACATCTCCCTGACGACCAGCACGACCACGTAACTGACGATCGACACGACGAGAATCGTGACGTTCTGTACCAATAATTGCCAAACCACCTGCAGCTTTCACTTCGTCGCTTAGCTTAATATCCGTACCACGACCAGCCATATTCGTCGCAATTGTAACTGTTCCTGCTTGACCAGCTTCCGCTACAATATCAGCCTCACGCTGGTGTAATTTCGCATTCAATACGTTGTGCTTAATTCCTTTAATCTTAAGCATACGTCCTAATAATTCTGAAATCTCAACCGAAGTAGTACCTACCAATACTGGTCGGCCTGCTTTTACCAATTCTACAATTTCATCAATTACTGCACTGTATTTTTCACGCTTGGTTTTATAAACTAAATCCTCACGGTCATCACGGGTAATTGGGCGATTGGTTGGAATTACAACCACTTCTAATTTATAGATATCCCAAAGTTCACCTGCTTCTGTCTCCGCTGTACCTGTCATTCCTGACAGTTTGTTGTACATTCTAAAGTAATTCTGAAGCGTAATGGTTGCAAATGTTTGGGTTGCAGCTTCAATTTTTACATTTTCTTTCGCCTCAATTGCCTGATGTAATCCATCAGAATAACGACGGCCTTCCATAATACGACCTGTCTGCTCATCTACAATTTTAACCTTACCATCCATTAATACATATTCAACATCTTTTTCGAAAAGAGAATAAGCTTTTAATAGCTGATTAACGGTATGTACACGTTCTGTTTTAACAGAGTAAGATTGAATCATCTCATCCTTCTTCTGAATTTTCTCTTCATCAGAAAGACTTGATTTTTCGATATCGTTAACTTCCGATCCTATATCTGGTAAGATAAAGAAAGTAGAATCTTCCGTATCGGCACTAAGTAAATCAATACCTTTATCGGTTAATTCAATAGAATTTTGTTTCTCATCAATAACAAAATACAATTCATCGGTAACGATGTGCATGTTTTTGTTATTCTCTTGCATGTAGAAGTTTTCCGTCTTCAACAATGTTGCTTTATTACCTTGTTCACTAAGGTATTTAATTAAAGGTTTCATTTTTGGTAAACCCTTAAATGTTCTTAAAAGCATCATTGCTCCTTCTTCCTGCTCCTTCTTATCTTCGCTATTTAGCAATTTCTTCGAATCTGTAAAGATTTTCATCACTAAATCACTCTGAGCCTTTATCAACTTCTGAACCTGAGGCTTTAAAGAATCAAATTGCTGGTTGTCCCCTCTTGGAATTGGACCTGAAATAATCAATGGCGTACGAGCATCATCAACTAAAACTGAATCGACTTCATCGACAATTGAATAGTTATGACGGCGTTGAACCAAATCCTTAGGATTTGTTGCCATATTATCTCTCAAATAATCGAAACCAAACTCATTATTCGTTCCGAAGGTAATATCTGAAGCATAAGCTTTTCTACGCTCGTCTGAGTTTGGAGAATGCTTATCGATACAATCTACAGACAAACCGTGGAATTGGTAAAGAGGACCCATCCACTCCGAGTCACGTTTCGCTAGATAATCATTCACCGTAATTAAGTGAACACCTCTACCGGTAAGTGCATTAAGGAATACTGGTAAGGTTGCAACTAATGTTTTACCTTCTCCTGTTGCCATCTCGGCAATTTTACCTTGATGCAAAACAGTACCACCAATTAACTGAACATCGTAATGAACCATGTTCCATGTAATTTCGGTACCACCTGCTTGCCATGAATTAAAATACACCGCTTTTTCTCCATCAATTTGCACATTATCGTAATGTGGTGCCAAATCTCTGTCAAATTGTGAAGCAGTAACTTCAAGTTCTTCATTTTCGGTAAATCTACGTGCTGTATCCTTAACAATGGCAAACGCAGTTGGTAGAATTTGATCTAAAACCTCTTCAAGCTTATCATCAATATTCAACTCAATCTTATCGATTTTATCGTATATCTCTTCCTTCTTGTTAACAGAAAGGTTGCCATTTTCAATCTTCTCCTTCAAGCTTATAACTTCATCTTTTTCGGCTTGAATATAATCTTGTATTTTTTGCTTTAACTTACCTGACTCTCCACGAAGTTCATCAGTTGTAAGCTTTGTAATTCTATCGTATTCTAATTTAATTTGTCCTAAATACGGACTCAACTCTTTAAGATCTCTATCTGCCTTATTGCCAAATAGTTTACCTAATGCACTATCTATAAAACCCATTTTGTTTGATTGATTTCAATATGAAAAAACATTCTCAAAGCAGAAAAAGCCGAGAACTGTATATTAATATGTAATGATATTCCCCATCGGAACGACAGGAATGAAAATTTAGCTTAAGACTGGCGCTCTAACCCGAAAATCGCCATCGAGAATAGTGGGAAGGTAAACTTTAGAAGAGATTCTAAAGCATTTGTAATCCTTCGAAACCAGAACCTCCTTAAAAACATCATCGTGATGTAAAGGTGGAAATTTTGGCAGGTTTTCTAATAAAGAAATTGTTTCCGTATGATGGATACAGCTTTCTGATAGTTGATCTTGTTCTACAGGAGCAAGAATTGGTAACGAATAAGCTTCGTCGAAATTATTTGCATGTTCGGCACACCATTCGGCAAACAATTGTTGATCGACTGCAAACTCCTGACCATTAGCCAAGGGAACTGCTGCCGCACAACCTGTGAGCACACAAAAAACAACTATGAGATACCTATTCATGTCCATTGAGACCAAAAGTAGAAATTTTTATTGATTTAA
>JADGFH010000276.1 GCA_016743925.1 Labilibaculum sp. | reverse complement strand
CTTAAGGTGAAACTGAGTATATACATATCCTAAAATAAAAGATGCCACAAACTGAAAAATAGCACTCCCAATAATTAAATTTAATCCAACTAGTCTAAAGAATAATTGAAAAATTATGGAAGTAATAAAAAAAGTTATCACTAGTCTAAACTTTTTTATTTCTGTCAGCATCAAATTTATTTTCATTACAACTCTCTCTTTGGTTTTATTCTTGCTGAAAGATATTGATGGAAGTTTAAATATCTTTCAATAAAGTTTCCTTCTGATCCAAGGAAACAGCTTTTCGGTAACCTTCCATTAAATTGCTAAGTTGAGAATAAGTATCTGTTTCTAGAACAGGAATTTTATCAGATCCCGCTTTTTCCAAAACATCGGTAACTTTATTAATGGTCATTTTATTGATATCAAAAGCAGGTTGATAGGCCAACTGCTTATCTGTATCGGTTACTAATTCAGAAATAAGGCCTGAACTATTCAAATTAAAGAGAATTTCACGTACCAAGCGAATTGGCATCTCTAATCTGTGCGATATTTCTTGTGCATGCAATGGAACTTCGTTTTTCTCGAAATTCCGAATAATTACGTGTAGTATGTATAAACTTAGTAAGCGTTTGTAATCATAGGAAATTTCTGTTGTTTCTGCCTCGTACTCATAGTTTTCAACATTCTGTTCTGCGAATGATATTTCCGCTCCGAAGAGTACAATTAACCAACTTAACTGCAACCACATCAAGAACAATGGCAAGGCAGCAAAACTACCATAAACGGCGTTGTAGGTCGTTACCATTCCCTGAAATTCAATATAAAGCACTTGGAATACCTGATAAATTGTACCTGCTATAATTCCTGCAATCAAGCCCGACTTAAACTTCACATGCGTGTTGGGCATGAAGGTGTACAACAACGTAAACAAAACCCAAACTAAAAAGTAAGGAATCAAATTAATAAGAAAAGTAAGGTATGGACCAACAGCTTCTAGTAGCGTATTGCCTTGCGTAAACTCTTGAATCATTGTTTTTAAAACAACCGTTCCTGCGCTTGACCCAATTAGCAGAACAGGTGCAAATATCATGATAGCAGTATAATCGCTAAATTTCCTACCCCATGTTCTGGATTTTTTAATTCTCCATACATCGTTAAAGGATTCTTCGATATTGCTCAGCATTTTAATTACCGACCAAAACAAAATCACAAATCCCAAACCTGCAATAAGAGAACCTTCTGTATTTTGGAGCATTTTATTGGCAAAATCCATCAAGAAACTTAACACTTCTTGTTGTCCAGATAAATTGGTTACCAATTCTTTCTCTAGCTTTTTATCCAAGCCAAAGCCTTTCGCAATACCAAAGGCCATTGCCAAAACTGGCACCACCGACAATACAGAGTAAAAAGTTAAAGCTGAAGCTCTTAACTGGCATTTATCTTCGTAAAATCCTTTTATGGCCAATAAATAAATTCGCAATTGTCGAATTAAAAAATACCGGTGTCCTGAGAGATCTTTTAATCGCATGTTCCACACTCCCCTGCTCAGGAAGTTCATGGTAAGATCTACATATTCGCGAATTGTACTCATCCGTAAAGGTTTTTATGAATAGTTTACTGGTTCGAATTTACTGAAAATTGGAAAAAAAAACTCCATACATAAAATATTCTTTGCTTTTCGTAAGTTTGTTACGTGCAAACCGATATAGAAAGCAAGATATGAAAAGAGATATTTTATTAATAGAGGATGATTTGAGTTTGCAAAAAACTGTTGCCGACTATTTGAATTCTTCAGGGTTTAAATGTATTTGTGTAAGCACAATAAATGAGGGCAAACAACTTTTCGATAAAAAATTCTATCCTATTGTCTTGCTTGATTTGGGTTTACCCGATGGAGATGGATTGGATTGTATTCCGTTTATCAAATCTATTTGGGAACAAACTGGTGTGATTATTATTTCGGCACGAGACAAACTGGAAGATCGTGTAGATGGATTGAATTTAGGAGCAGATGATTATCTGGTGAAACCGTTTCATTTATCAGAACTAAATGCTCGAATTAATGCATTACTACGTCGCAATTGCCCAATAGATAATTGCACTTTGCAATTCGAAAGTATTACAATAGATACGTTCAATAATTCGATTAACATATCGGAAATACCCGTTGAATTTAGTCGTAAAGAGTTTGATTTGTTGCTTTATTTTTTCGAAAATAAAAACAGAGTGCTCACCAAAGAAAGTTTGTTTGAGCATGTTTGGGGCGAAAATTCTGTATTTATGGACAATTCAGATTTCATTTATACCAACATCAATCGTCTAAGAAAAAAAATAAAGAAGCATACTGGCGAAAATTACATCAAAACGGTTCATGGTTTTGGCTACAAATTAGAAATCCATTAAAAATGAAATTACTTTCAAAAATAAATAGAACCTATTTTAAATACGGATTACTAGTTTTTTTGGTAGCGGATGTCGTAATTATACTCCTGAGCAATCTAATCTTAAAAGATGAAATTGATCAACAATTAGAATTAGAGGCGGAGCAAATTGCAGAAACGATAAAGAAGGAAGGTGCCTTTCACAATGTTTATCCAACAGATTTAGCAATAGAAATATTAGAGCTAAATATTAAAAATGAAGCAACAAAAGATACTTTAATATTTGAAGCAAAGAATGATGAATTAGTTCCTTATCGAGAACTTGTGGTGTATAAATCAATTCGTGGAAAGTATTATCAAATTGTCACTCGCCAAATGCTAATGGAATTTAACGATTTATTTGCTCTTTTTACTGCTCTCATAACAACTATGTTAGGCTTAGTGTTTGTTTTAATGCTCTTATTTACTCAAAAAATGAATTCCTTACTTTGGGGAACTTTTAATAAAAATGTGGAGCTATTAAAAGAATATTCTTTCCGTTTGGATAAAAAACTTCTATTAAACCAAACGGGCATACAAGAGTTTGATGATCTCAACCACGTAATTTCAAAAATGTCTGATCGATTGGAAAAAGACTATCAAGCATCCAAAGAATTTTCGGCAAATGCCGCTCATGAATTACAAACTCCACTCTCAATTATCAGAAATAAATGTGAAGATTTATTTTCTTATACAGATTTAAACGAAAAAGTAATTGAATCGATACGTGAAATTTATGTATCAACAGATCGATTGTCTGGGATAACCAAAGCACTTCTTTTACTCGCAAAAATTGACCACGGCCAATTCAACGAAAATGAAGAAATTTGTTTGAATCAATTCATTAAATTAAAAATAGATTCGCTTAAAGAAATACTTGAAGATAAAAATCTAAAAATCAACCTTCACGATACTAACAATTGTACCATTAGCATGGATAAAAGACTTGCTAATCTTTGGATTCAAAATATTATTATCAACGCTATTAAATACTCTCCTGACGGAAAAGAAATTGATATTCTTATTAGAAAAAATGACTTGTCTATTTCAAATTTTGGAGAAGTAGCAATAATTAATCCAGAACAAGTCTTTAATCGGTTTTACAAAGAATCAGAACAAATTGGATCTTCGGGTATAGGACTGGCAATTGTTAAAAAAATAGCAGATCATTACCACATTAAATTCGATTATCTTTTTAATGATTACAAACATATTTTCAAATTCAAATTGCCTAACAGATAATATTGCAAGCATTTATTAGAGCAGATAATAATATTTTTACTCTAAATAAGCCTATTAGCAACTCTCCTAGAAACTGAAAAATTGCTCCATGAAACTTCTCACGAAAATTAATAGAAACTATTTAAGATATGGCATATATGTCTTTTTAGTTGCTGATCTAATTATCATTTCAGTCATGTCTCAAATTGAGAAATTAGACACTGACAGAGAGTTACGCTATGGTGCAATTGAAGTAAGTAAGGTGATAGCAAAACACGGTCATTTCCCGGAAATTCCTCCAACCTATTCTGTTAATATTATCGATACTAATATTAGTGTCTCAGGCTTTTTTAAAGACACCATCATGTATGATCCAGAAGATCAAAACATGGAAGAATTTAGGGAATATCAATTTTCTGAGAAGATAAATGGCAAAAATTATCATATTGTACATCGTCACCTTGCAGAAAGCTTTTGGGAGTTATTTGTTGATATAACTCCTGTTATTAGCATCTTTCTTGGTTCCATATTTTTAGTGTTGATGTATTATAACAAATACATGAGTGAAAGCCTTTGGAAAGATTTTAGACGCAACATGATAACACTTAAAACATACTCCTTTACTTCCAAAGAAAAACTTAATTTATTACATACAGATATTGATGAGTTTGATGATTTAAATCAAGTACTGATAAAAATGTCTGATCGCTTAGGCAAAGACTATCAGTCGTCTAAAGAATTTTCAGCAAATGCAGCTCATGAACTGCAAACTCCTTTAGCTGTTATTCGCAATAAATGTGAAGCGCTGTTTTCAAAAGACGAGTTGCCTGAGGATACCATACAATCAATTCGTGAGATTTTTGTTTCTACTGATCGATTATCCGGTATCACAAAAGCTTTACTGCTTCTTGCTAAAATTGATCATGGACAATTCAATGAAAATGAAAAAATTTGCTTGAAAAAAATAATAACCGAAAAACTTAACTTCTATCAAGAAATTATTGAGGATAAGAATATCAAAATCAATCTTACCTCTATCGAAGATTGTAGTCTTTTCATGGATAAAAGACTAGCTATTCTTTGGATTCAAAATATTATAATCAATGCCATTAAACATTCCCCAGAGAACAAAAAGATGGATATTACGCTCAATAAAAGTGAGCTGTCAATCAGTAACTTTGGAGAACAAGCAATCAAAAATCCAGAATTAATTTTCAATCGGTTCTATAAAGAAAATGATGGAAAGGGATCTACAGGAATTGGTTTGGCCATTGTAAAAAAAATCACAGACCATTACCAAATGAAAATCTCTTACTCATTTAAGGATTTTAAACACACTTTCACATTTCAATTTCCAATTTGTTAGATTTTTGTTAGATCTGTTATCGTCCTTTGTTCTATGTTTTTAATAGGAACAGAGTATTTAACAGACTACCCCATGTACAAGTCCAAATTAGAGTATGAGTTAAGCATCATTGTCCCCGTATTTAATGAAGAGGACAACCTTGAGAGAGTAAGATCAGAATTCCTCAAATATTTTAAAGAGTCAAAATATCTATCCAAAGTTCTTTTTGTCAACGATGGATCAACAGATAGAAGTCAATATCTTATCGAAGATTTTTGTCAAAGATCGGAACGCTTTTCTTTCATACAATTCCAACAAAATCTTGGTTTAAGTGCTGCAATAAAAGCAGGAATTGAGAATGCTGATACTCCATTTGTAGGTTATATCGATTCTGATTTGCAAACCACTCCTTTCGATTTTGATTTCCTTCTGGAATTTCGTCATGATTATGCTTTGGTAACTGGCTATCGTGAGAATAGAAAAGATAGTTTTGTAAAAAACATGAGTTCAACCATAGCAAATGGTTTCCGCCGATTCATGACCAAAGATAAAGCCAAAGATACTGGTTGTCCTTTAAAGATAATGCAAACTGAATATGCCAAAAACATTCCTTTTTTCAGAGGAATGCACCGATTTATTCCTGCCCTTATAATGCTTCAACAAGGTGAGATGAAACAAGTTCCCGTTCGTCATTTTCCAAGAATTGCAGGTGAAGCTAAATATCATTTATTCAATCGAATGGTAGGACCTTTTAAAGACTGTTTTGCATACCGTTGGATGAAAAAACGCTACATCAATTATGAAATTATCAATCAAGGATGATGGAGAATTATTACATCTTTATTATTGGTTTTTTGGCTCAGACACTATTCTCTGCACGATTAATTGTACAGTGGGTCAAGTCAGAAAAAGCGGGAGATTCTACTTCACCAGTCATTTTTTGGCAATTAAGTATTCTTGCATCTTGGCTTTTATTTATTTACGGACTATTACGTGATGATTTTGCCATTATTCTTGGGCAAATTATTGCTTATACAATCTATATTAGAAACCTGCAACTTCAAAATCAATGGAGTAAACTTCCTTTTATAACAAGGACAATAGCGCTATCAACCCCTATTATAGCCTTTGTTAGTATACTTCGTAATTGGGATGCACATTATCAGCAATTCTTTCACAATGAGAATATTCCTCTTCTACTTCTATTGTGGGGAGTTGCAGGACAAATAACCTTCACATTCCGATTCATTTATCAATGGATTTATTCCGAGCGTAAAGGTGAATCCTGTTTACCATTAGGATTTTGGATTATAAGTATCATCGGATCCTGTATGATTTTGTCCTATGCAATCTATCGCACCGACCCTGTGTTGTTTATTGGACAAGGATTTGGGGTACTTGTATATGCTCGAAATATAATACTTATCAGAAAAAAAAGATTTCAACTTAAAGCTGAAAATTAATAAAAATGAATTTGGATTCAATTTTAGATAATAACAGATACAGTCATGCAATAATACTCATCATTGTATGCTACATCTCATTCTTTCTTTTTAATAGCGAGTTTTTTGTGAATATCATGGAAGCACGAAACTTTGTTACAGCTCGTGAAATGATAGAGAAAGGAAATTGGTTGGTTCCCACAATGAACAGTGAATTACGATTAGCGAAACCTCCTTTACCAACCTGGATAACAGCTATGTTTGGTATGTGGTTTGGCATGGATAATCTAAGCCTACTTAGGTTTCCTGCTGGAATAATGGGTTCTCTTATGATATTTTTCATATATCAATTTACCCTTAGCCTAAACGGCGATAAGAAAAGAGCATTAACAAACAGTCTCATTCTTGTTACAAGCTTCTATGTTCTATATATGAGCCGAACCGGAACCTGGGATATTTATTGTCATAGTTTTATGCTTGGTGCAATATGGCTCTTCCATAAAGCCTGGAGGAAGAATTCCAGATCTTATGCTTTATTTATTGGTGCTGGTATATTGCTGGGTTTATCCTTTTTAAGTAAAGGCCCTGTGGCATTTTTTGCTCTTTTTATCCCATTTCTCATTGCTTATTCTTGGGTTTATGATCCAAAAATAATTTTGAAGAAATGGAAAGCCCTCCTACTGTCCATCCTAATTTTTGTTATTATTAGTTTCTGGTGGCCAATTTATATTGCCATTGCTCATGCTCCTGAAGCAGCGGCTGTAGCAAAATTAGAATCTGGCTCATGGATGAATCGGCATATTCGTCCTTTTTACTACTATTGGAACTTTCCAATTCAATCAGGAATATGGACTCTGACAATTTTCACTAGTTTACTATTTCCTTATGCTCTCAAGAATTTCAAGGCAAAAAAAGAATACAAATT